>DASXCN010000320.1:0-1508 GCA_036491155.1 Solirubrobacteraceae bacterium
GCCCGCCACGCCGGGCACGCACGGCGCCGCGCCGGCCGGCCGCTGGGCTCGCATGACCGCCGACGGCTCAACCGCCGTGACGTCACGGTCGGACGGCTCATACGATCCGGTCCCCGCCCCTACGTTGACGACCGTGCGGGCGTCGCCGAGCGCGGCCCAGATCCGTGCCGCGATCCGCGGATCGGCCGGCCGCGCCGCCGCATACGTAGTCCCGATCGTGTCGAACAACTGGTCACCGGACAATGCCCTGGCCCTCTCGTTGAGTGCGAGCTTTGAGTGCGAGCTGCTCTTGTTGAGTGCGAGCTGCTCTTGTTGAGTGCGAGCTGCTCTTGCGCGTCATGCACGCCGACCTGGCCAAGGCGACAATAAGTACTATCGCATTTTCATGTCAAGCTATATCTTGTCCGGCGTGTCAGCAGCAGGTCGCCACAGCGCAGGTGCCCGCGGCCGGCGTCCGGGTCAGCACTTCGGTCACATACGCCTCGATCGTCCCTTGCCCGGTGGCCACGCCGACGGAGACGCGGTGGTGGCCGTCCATGACGAAGTGCAGGTCCCCGACGCGGTACACGTCAATCGGCGGAAGGAAAACGCCGCGCCGCTGCGCGAGATCCAGCCGCTCCCATCGCTGCCGCACCCGGTTTGAGGTGGGCCGGAACTTGCGGTCGAAGTCGCGCCGGGAGTCGACGGTTCCGGCCACGGTGTCGAGCGGGATGGTCTGCAGGCCAAGGTAGCGTTCGCCGCGCCAGCCCAGGGCGGCGACGACCTCGTCAAGCAACAGAATGCGGCTGACGTGGCGGGGTTGGCCGCGCAGCCAGCCAGCGAGCCGGGCGAGCACCTGCCGCCGCCGGGCCCGGTTGAAGTCGTCTTCGACATCTACCCACAGCAAACCGGTGTCAAAGTGCACGGCTGCCCTCCGCACGTGTCCCCCGAGGCGATCGCGGTCACCACCAGGCACAGCGCGGCGACGCGCCCTCCCGGAGCATGTACCAGACTCGAACGCCGTATCTTCATCGTTGAAGAAGTCTATACTTCAACGATGAAGATGGCAAGGCGGCCAACGTGACCGGGCCAGCGCACCAGGACCGCGGCGGGCCGCCGTCGCGTGCTGACCGCCTGACTCTTCAGCAGGTAGCAGCCGACGTGGGCGTATCGGCGAAAACGGTCTCCAACGCCTTCACCCGCCCCGATCAGCTCTCGCCTGCCACCCGGAAGCGGGTGCTCGCCGCCGCCGCCCGCCTCGGGTACCCGGGCCCGAACCCGCTGGCCGCCGGTTTGCGCCGGGGCCGCGTCGGCGCGCTCGGCTTCGCATACGACAATCCGCTGTCCTACGCCTTCGACGATCCGGTCGCCCTCGCCGTGCTCGCAGGCATCAGCGCCGTTGCCGAACAAGCCGGCAGCGGCCTGCTGCTCGTTCCCGGCTCGGCGCCCGCCGAGCGCAACAGCGCCGCCGTCGCCAGCGCCGTCATCGACGGGCTGGTCGTGTTCTCCGTGGCCGACGACGATCCCCT
>DASXCN010000321.1:0-8335 GCA_036491155.1 Solirubrobacteraceae bacterium
TCGAATCCGTTCATCACGTACACGCCGCCGCCCGCGATCAGCTGAGGGAGGACGAAGTAGCCGGCCCCATGCGAGAGCGGCTGGGCAAGGACCATCCGCTCGCTCCGCTCACGCGGCCCTAGCTCGACTGAAAGGTTGAACGCGACTTCCCGGATGGCGCGGTGGCTGAGAACGACGCCTTTAGGTCGGCCGGTTGTCCCGGACGTATAGGAGATCCAGGCCGGCGACTCGATGCCAGCCTCTCTTGACACTGCTGTAGGGGAGGAGTTGGCAATCAACTCGCGGTAGTTCTCGTCCAGGTTGATCGCCTCGAGGCCGAGTTCCGAGGCCAGGGTCTGGGCTTCTTCGGCGAACGAGGACGAATGCACGAGCGCCTCGGCGCGACAGTCAGCGAGTGCGAACCGGAAGTCGTCGAGCGCGAGCCGGCTGTTGAGCGCGACCCGTACGCGGCGCCCCAGTGCGAGCCCGACGTCGACCTCGAGATACTCGATCCTGTTCTCCGACAGGATCCCCACCGTGGCGCCCGGAGAAACGCCGAGCTGGTCGAGCGCGTTGGCGAAGCGCTCTCCTCGGTCCACAACTTCGGCCAATGAGATGGTCGAGCTGGAATCACCGACCGCTGGACCGTCGGGAAACCAGCGGGCGGCACGCCGGATCAGATACGCGAGATCCAATGTAAATATAACATATCACGTTGCGCTACGACGGACGGGTAGGACGCTCGCGACGGACAGGGGCGTGCGAGCCCCAGGGGGGCGAAGAGCCCTGTGACTCCGTGCCCTCGTACAAGGTCTCCGCCAACGCCGACATGCTCACCCGCGCCATCGCGCAGACGAGGGACGGCGGGTGTGTCGAGATCAGGCCGGCGAGGCTGGGGTCGCGGACCAGGCGGGAAGAGGAGGACGCGATCGTGCTCGGTGATCATGCCGCTGAATGCTCGACCCAGGTTCCGACAGGATGAGGTTTTCCGCACTCAGTGCAGTTGCTGGTCATCGTGAGGGCCTAGACGGCCCGCCGGGAGGCTCACGCCCGACTGCCGACTGCTGGAAGTCGGGCTTGTCCCGATGCCGCTGTGGGGGCAGATCATCGCTCGAATTGGCAGTAATTGGCAGTCCGAGCGATCCTGCTGGCCACTGCGTCCGGTCTCATCCGACTATGCGCTGACACGAGAAGCGAGGTTTGCAGGATCTCTGTCGAGCGCGCCCGGCAGGATTTGAACCTGCGACCTTCCGCTCCGGAGGCGGACGCTCTATCCCCTGAGCTACGGGCGCTCGAGTGATCGGGGAAGATCGCAGGCCAGCTTAGCCTGGATCATCCGGCCCCGACGCCGAGTCTCAGCGCAGTCCCGCATGATCCAGGCTTACCGTGGAGATCGCGATCATCTCGGACACCCACCTGCCGCGGGGCCCGCGGACGCTGCCCGACATGTGCCTGGAGCGCCTCGGCGCGGCTGAGCTCATCGTCCACGCGGGGGATTTCAGCCGCCTGGAGATCCTGGAGGAGCTCACGGCGTTGGGGCCGGTGATCGGGGTCCACGGCAACACCGACGACGCGCTGTTGCGGGCGGCGCTGCCCGAGTCCACCGTGATCGGAGTCGGCGAGGGCCGCAAGCTGGGGGTGATCCATGACGCCGGCCCTTCGCAAGGGCGCCTGCGAAGGGTGCGCGCGCGGTTCCCGGACGCCGACGCCGTGATCTTCGGCCACTCGCACATCCCGCTGCATGAGCGCGCGCCAGACGGGTTTCAGATCTTCAACCCGGGCAGCCCGACCGACCGTCGCCGCCAGCCGCGCCACACCATGGGCGTCTGCCACGTCCGGTCCGGCGCTCTCGAGTTCGAACTCATCGACCTCGACTGTTCTGGCTGACACACTCAGACCGCATCATGGAGCTCTCGATCTTCTTCGCCGGCACGGGCGGCTCAATCCCGACGGCCCGCCGGGGGCTGCCGTCGATCCTGATCCGCCGCGGCGGTGACCGGATCCTGGTCGACTGCGGAGAGGGGACCCAGCGCCAGCTCGTGAGCTCGGTGGGGCTGGCTGACCTGACCGAGATCCTTCTCACTCACTTCCACGCGGACCACTGGCTGGGCCTGCCCGGCATGCTCAAGACCTTTGACCTGCGCGGCCGGGAGCTGCCGCTGACGATCAGCGGACCGCCTGGCTTGCGCGCCCTGATGGGCCTGGCCCTGCGGATGGCAGGCGACGTGAGCTTCGAGCTTCAACTGGTCGAACTCGAGGCCGGCG
The DNA here is from genome assembly GCA_036491155.1 of Solirubrobacteraceae bacterium. GTDB lineage: Bacteria > Actinomycetota > Thermoleophilia > Solirubrobacterales > Solirubrobacteraceae > Palsa-465. The sequence goes on from DASXCN010000321.1 coordinate 2,245, forward strand.
CCGAACTCGAGCGCGACGGATATCGGATCGCGGCGGTGCCCGTCTCCCATCGTGGCCCGGCGCTGGCCTACGTCCTCTACGAGGAGGAGCGGCCCGGCGAGTTTGACAAGGACGCGGCGCTGCGGCTCGGCCTGCAGGAGGGGCCCGAGTTCGGCCGCGTCCAGCGCGGAGCGACGATCCGCGGGGTGACCCCTGACCAGGTTCTCGGCTCCTCGCGTCCGGGACGTAAGGTCGTGCTCTCGGGCGACACCCGGCCGTGTGAGTCGCTGCGCATCGCCTCACACCAGGCCGACGTCCTCGTCCACGAGGCGACGTTCGCCGAGGAGGAGCGCGAGCGCGCCGCCGTCAACGGCCACTCCACCGCCCAGCAGGCGGCGACGATCGCCCGCGAGGCGGAGGTGACCATGCTCGCCCTCAACCACGTCTCCACCCGCCACCCGCTGGGCCAGCTGCGCGACGAGGCCCGGGCCGTCTTTCCCAACACCGTCGTGCCGCGCGACTTCGACACGATCGAGGTCCCCTTCGCCGAGAGAGGCGAGCCGGGGCTCATCCGCTGGCACGAGCGCGCCGCCGAACAACCGGCCGCGCCGGCGGCGTGAAGAAGGCGCTCGCCCCCTCCATCCTCGACACGCCGCGGATGAGCGGCGAACGGATCGGACCCGAGCACGAGGCGGAGGTCGCCGGGCTGATGCTCGACCCGCGCGTGTATCGCACGCTGTGGCCATGGGCCATCGCACCGACGCGCGCCGATGTGCGCGCCAGTCTCATCGACAAGCGCGATCACTGGGAGCGCCACGGCTTCGGGCTGTGGCTGCTGCGCGATCGCGAGACCGGCGCGATGGTGGGCCGCGGCGGCCTGCAGTACACCGACGCCATCGGCGGCTTCGCGGTCGAGGCGGCCTGGACGGTCACCCCCGAGCGTTGGGGCGAGGGGCTGGCCACCGAGCTGGCCGTCGCCTCGGTGGCGGTGGCCTTCGATGTGCTCGGCGTCCACGAGCTCATCGCGATCACGTTGCCCGGCAACGTCGCCTCTCGGCGGGTGATGGAGAAGACCGGGTTCACCTACGATCGCCCGATCGAGCACGGCGGCGTGGAGCACCTCCTGTATCGCCGCGGCCCCGCCCCGGATTAACCCGCCGGGGGCGCTGCTACGCTCGGCGCCACCAAGCCCTGCCCCTTTAACCCGGTCCCGTGAGGCCAGGAAGGAGCCAGTTGGACGCCGTGACGGTCGCTCTCGACCGCGATGACATGCGCCGCACCCTCGTGCGGATCGCTCACGAGATCGTCGAGAAGAATCCCGGCGGCGCCGTGGCCCTGGTGGGCATCCACCGCCGGGGCGCTCATCTGGCCAAGCGCCTGCAGCCCCTGACCTCGGAGCTCCTGGACTCGGCCGTTCCGCTGGGCTCGGTCGACATCGCCTTCTACCGCGACGACCTCAGTCTGCGCTCCAGCTCGCCGGTGGTCCACTCCACCGAGCTGGACTTCTCGCTCGACGGGCGCACGATCGTGATCGTCGACGACGTGCTCTACACGGGGCGGACCGTCCGGGCCGCGATCGAGGCCATCTTCGACTACGGCCGGGCAGGGCGGGTGCAACTCGCGGTGATGGTGGACCGCGGGCACCGTGAGCTGCCCATCCGCCCCGATTACGTCGGCAAGAACCTGCCGACCTCGCCCGACCAGCGCGTCAACGTCCGCATCGACGAGGTCGACGGCCTCGACGAGGTCACGATCGGACCTGCCAACCAATCGAGGATCAAAGCCGCATGAGCTCCACACGCATGCCCCGCCACCTGATCTCCATCGACGACCTGGACCGCAGCGGGATCGAGCAGGTGCTCGACCGCGCCGAGTCCTTCGCCGAGGTCTCGGGCCGCGAGATCAAGAAGGTCCCGGCGCTCCGGGGCCGGACGATCATCAATCTCTTCTACGAGGCCAGCACCCGGACCTCGAGCTCGTTCGAGCTCGCCGCCAAGCGGCTGTCGGCCGACGTGGTCAACATCCGCTCGGCCGGCTCCAGCGTCGACAAGGGGGAGTCGCTCAAGGACACCGTCCAGACCCTCTCGGCCTACGAACCGGCGGCGATCGTGATCCGCTCGCCGCAGGCCGGCGCCGCCCAACTGGTGGCCGGCTGGACCGACGCCGCCGTCGTCAATGCCGGTGACGGCAAGCACGAGCACCCCACCCAGGCCCTGCTCGACGTGTTCACCCTGCGCCGCCGCTTCGGGTCGCTTGACCGCCTGAACATCTGGATCGTCGGCGATGTCAGCCACTCCCGGGTGGCCCGCTCCAACATCCTCGCCTTCACCCGAATGGGCGCCAACGTCACCGTGTGCGGCCCACCCACGCTGTTGCCGCGCCAGATCGAAGCGCTGGGCTGCGCCTCCACCCCGACGCTCGAGCGCATCGAGGAGGCCGACGTGATCTACGTCCTGCGGATGCAGCACGAGCGCATGCACCAGTCCTTTGTGCCCTCCCTGCGCGAGTACGCCAGCTGCTACCAGATCAACGACAAGCGGCTGCGCCCCGACCAGCTGGTCATGCATCCCGGCCCGGTCAACCGCGGCGTCGAGCTGTCGGGGGCGACGATCGACTCTGACCAGGCCCTCATCGGTGACCAGGTCAAGGCCGGCGTGGCGGTGAGGATGGCGGTTCTCTACGAGCTGCTGGTCGGCGCCCCGGTCCTGGCGGTGGCGGCGTGATGAGCCCCCGGCGACTGTTCCACGCGGCCCGCCCCGGCGACGACCTGCTCATCCGGGGCGCCCACGTCCTGGATCCGCGCACCGACTTCGACGAGGCCCACGACATCCTCATCCGCAACGGCCGCATCGCCGAGTTGGGCGAGCCCGGCGGGCTGGGCGGGCGGGCCCTATCCGATGAGATCGACATCATCGATGCCGCCGGCAAGCATGTCTTCCCCGGGTTCGTGGACCCGCACGTGCACCTGCGCACCCCCGGCCAGGAGCACAAGGAGGACCTTGACACCGGGACCGCGTCGGCCGCCGCCGGCGGCTACTGCGCGGTGGTTGCGATGCCCAACACCAGCCCCACGGTCGACACCGCGGCGGTCCTGGGGTCGCTGATCGAGCGCGCCCAGCGCCAGGCGCGGATACCCGTCGGCTTCCTGGCCTCGATCACGCGGGGACTGGCCGGCGAGGAGCTGACCGAAATGGCCGAACTGCGCGACCTCGGCGCGATCGGCTTCACCGATGACGGCAAGCCGGTCGTCTCGGCCGGCATGCTGCGCAAGGCGCTGCAGTACCAGCGGCTGTCTGGCGGCATCGTCGCCCTGCACGAGGAGGACCCGGCCCTGTCGGTGGACGGCGTCATGCACGAGGGGGCGGTCTCGGCGCGACTCGGGCTGGCCGGCATCCCGTCAGTCTCGGAGTCCACGATGATCGCGCGCGACAGCGCGCTGGCCCTCTACGAGGACGCGCGGGTGCACTTCCAGCATCTCTCGGCGGTCGAGTCCGTCGACGCCCTCCACGCGGCCCGCCAGGCCGGCGCGCGGGTCAGCGGCGAGGCCAGCCCGCACCACCTCACGCTCACCCACGACATGGTGCGCACGCTCGACAGCCGCTTCAAGATGAACCCGCCGCTGCGCGCCGAGGCAGACCGCCGCGCCCTGGTCGAGGGTCTGCGCAGCGGAGTGATCGAGTGCGTGGCCACCGACCACGCGCCCCACGCGGTGCACGAGAAAGAGGTCCCCTTCGAGCAGGCGCCGATGGGGACGACGGGGCTGGAGACCGCGTTCGCGGCGCTCTATACCGAGCTCGTGCTGCCCGGCGAGCTGGACCTGGCCGTCCTGGTCGAACGCATGACCGCCGGCGCCGGTCTGTACGAATTGCCCACGCCGCGGATCGCCATCGGCGAGGAGGCCAACCTCTGCCTCATCGACCTGGACACCACGTGGCAGGTGGGCGCCGACGGCTATGTCAGCCGCTCGTCGAACTCCTGCTTTGACCGCCGCACCCTGCAGGGCCGGATCATGCTCACGCTCGCCGCCGGCGCGGTCGTCTACCGCCGGCCCATGCTGGTGCGCGAGGAGCACGCCGGCTCGAGCGCCGGCGCGACCCAGGGCGAGGCCCGCTAGATGCCCGCGACGGCCGCCACCGCGTACGTCCTGCTCCAGGACGGCGCCCGCTTCGATGGCATCGCCTGCGGCGCCGACGCCGCCGCGGTGGGGGAGATCGTCTTCACCACCTCGATGTCGGGCTATCAGGAGGCGGTGACCGACCCCAGCTACGCCGGGCAGCTGCTCGCCTTCACCTACCCCCAGATCGGCAACTACGGAGTCAGCGCCGAGGCGATGGAATCGGACCGCATCCACGCCCGGGCGGCGATCATGCGCGCCGCGGTGGACCGCGACGACGCGCCCGGGTCCGAACGCGGCTGGCTGAGCTGGCTGACCGACTGCGCGATCCCGGCGATCACCGACTTAGACACCCGCGCCCTGGTGCGCCACCTGCGTGACCGCGGCGCCATGCGCGGCGGCCTGTTCCCGGCGCGCATCGACCTCGACGAGGCGCGGGCGATGATCGACGAGGAGCCCGGCATGACCGGGCGCGACCTCGCCCGCGAGGTCACACCGGCGCAGGCGACGGTGCTGGACCCGATCAGCGGCGAGACTGGCGGGAAGACGTTCTCGTCCACCGCTCTCCACGTCGCGATGATCGACACCGGGGTCAAGCTCTCGATCGTGCGCAACCTGCGCGCCCGCGGCGTCACCGTCACCCTGCATCCCTGTCACGCGAGCACCGACGCCCTGCTGGCCACCGAGCCCGACGCGGTGTTCCTGGCCAACGGCCCGGGTGACCCCGCGGCGCTGGACTACGTCGTGGACACCGTCCGCGGCCTGGTGGGCAAGCTGCCCGTGTACGGGATCTGCCTCGGCCACCAGCTGCTGTGCCGCGCGGTGGGCCTTGAGACCTACAAGCTGCCCTTCGGGCATCACGGCGCCAACCACCCGGTCAAGGACCTGTCCACCGGACGCACCGAGATCACCAGCCAGAACCACGGTTTCGCGGTGCTGGGCCCCGGCGGCGCGCGCACCATCGACGACGACGAGCCGGTTCGCTGGGAGACCGACTTCGGCGCGGCCGAGCTCACCCACATCAATCTCTATGACCGCACCGTGGAGGGCCTGACCTTGCGCGACGTCCCCGGCGCCACCGTCCAGTACCACCCCGAGGCAGGCCCCGGCCCGCACGACTCCCTCTACCTCTTCGATCGCTTCGTCGAGGCGATCGCGACCGCCGCATAGAGCCATGCCCCGCCGCACCGACATCCACAAGATCCTGCTGCTCGGCTCCGGGCCCATCGTCATCGGCCAGGCCGCCGAGTTTGACTACTCGGGCACCCAGGCCTGCCGCGTGCTGGAGCAGGAGGGGTTCGAGGTCGTGCTCGTCAACTCCAACCCGGCGACGATCATGACCGACCCCGAGGTGGCCACGACCACCTACATCGAGCCGCTCCTGCCGGGCCCGGTGGCGCAGGTCATCGAGCGCGAGCGGCCCGACGCGCTGCTGCCCACGCTGGGCGGTCAGACCGCGCTCAACCTGGCCAAGGCGCTGCACGAGGACGGCACCCTTGAGCGTTTCGGGGTCGAGCTCATCGGCGCCGATTACGACGCCATCGACCGCGCCGAGGACCGCGAGCGCTTCCGCGACACCATGACCGCCGCCGGCCTGCGCGTCCCTAAGTCCGTCATCGCCCATTCCTTGCAGGACGCCCGCGACGCGCTGGCGGAGCTCGGACTGCCCTTCATCGTGCGGCCCGCGTTCACGCTGGGCGGGACCGGGGGAGGGGTCGTGCGCACCGAGGCCGACATCGCACGGATCGTCGGCGGCGGCCTGGCCGCGTCCCCCATTGGGCAGGTGCTGCTGGAGGAGTCGGTGCTGGGCTGGGGCGAGTTCGAGCTCGAGGTCATGCGCGACCACACCGACAACGTGGTCATCGTGTGCTCGATCGAGAACCTGGACCCGATGGGGGTCCACACCGGCGACAGCGTCTGCGTCGCGCCCCAGCAGACCCTCACCGACAAGCAGTACCAGGCGCTGCGCGACCAGGCCATCGCCGTCATCCGCGCGGT
>DASXCN010000322.1:0-8098 GCA_036491155.1 Solirubrobacteraceae bacterium
TGTGGCCATGGACACCACCGACGGCCTGGCCCGCGGCACGGAGGTCATCGACAGCGGCGCGCCGATCACCGTTCCCGTGGGCCGCGACACGCTGGGCCGGATCTTCAACCTGCTCGGCGAGCCGATCGACCTCGGCGACGAGATGCCCGAGGGCATCGAGCGCTGGCCGATCCACCGCGAGGCGCCGACGATCGAGGACCTCACCCCGACCACCGAGATGTTCGAGACCGGGATCAAGGTGGTCGACCTGCTCGCCCCCTACGCCAAGGGCGGCAAGGTCGGCCTGTTCGGCGGTGCCGGCGTGGGCAAGACGGTGATCATCCAGGAGCTCATCCACAACCTGGCCCAGGAGCACGGCGGCCTGTCGGCGTTCTGCGGCGTGGGCGAGCGCTCACGCGAGGGCAACGACCTGTGGTTGGAGATGAAGGAGTCCGGGGTTCTGGACAAGACGATGCTCGTTTTCGGCCAGATGAACGAGCCGCCCGGCGCCCGCATGCGCGTCGCCCTGTCGGGGCTGACCATGGCGGAGTACTTTCGCGATGAGGAAAAGCAGGACGTGCTGTTGTTCATCGACAACATCTTCCGCTTCGTCCAGGCCGGCTCCGAGGTCTCGGCGCTGCTGGGCCGCATGCCGTCGCAGGTGGGCTATCAGCCGACGCTGGAGTCCGAGATGGGCCAGCTTCAGGAGCGGATCACCTCGACCCGCAACGGCTCGGTCACGTCGATCCAGGCCATCTACGTCCCGGCCGACGACCTCACCGACCCTGCCCCCGCGTCGGCCTTCGCGCACCTCAACGCCACCACGACGCTGAGCCGCTCGATCTCGGAGAAGGGGATCTACCCGGCCGTTGACCCGCTCGACTCGACCTCGACGATCCTCAAGCCCGAGATCCTGGGCGAGGAGCACTTCAACGTGGCCAACCAGGTCAAGGAGGTGCTCCAGCGCTATCGCGAGCTCCAGGACATCATCGCCATCCTCGGCATCGACGAGCTGTCGGACGAGGACAAGGTGACGGTCTCCCGGGCGCGCAAGATCGAGCGCTTCCTCTCCCAGCCGTTCTTCGTGGCCACGCAGTTCACCGGCATCGAGGGCAAGTACGTCCCTATCGCCGAGTCGATCCGCGGCTTCAAGGAGATCCTCGAGGGCAAGCACGATGACGTTCCCGAGCGGGTGTTCTTCATGAAGGGCACGATCGACGAGGTGGTGGCGGAGGCCGGGGGCCAGCGCGATTCGGATTCTTCGGGTTCCGGCGAGTCTGAGCCGGACGCGGCCGCCGAGGACACCGAAACCGATGCCGAGGCCGTGGCCGACACCGAGGCCGAAGCCGAGTCGGGCACCGAGGCCGGTTAGTCCTCCATGGCCGAGCACGCAAGGTTTCCGGTGGAGGTCCTGACGCCTGACGGCGAGGTGTTCGCCGAAGAGGTGCAGATGATCTCCACCAGGACGACCATCGGCTCGATCGGCATCCTGGCCAATCACGAGCCAGTGCTGGCGATGCTCGACCCGACGGAGCTGCGCCTGTATCGCTCCGATTCCGACATCGTGCGGTTCGCCCAGTCCGAGGGGTACATGCAGGTGGCCGACAACCGGGCGCTGCTGCTGGTTGAGGAGGCGCATGAGCCGGAGGCACTGGACGCCGGACAGCTGCGCGATCGCCTCCAGCATGCCGAGCGTGAGATCGACGAGGCCGGCGAGGACTCTGAGCGGCGGCGGGTGGCCGAGCGCAACAAGCGCCGCTGGGAGGCGTTCTTGAGGATCGCCGAGGGCGGCACGAGCGCTTAGCTCGTCGTCATCTGGATCGCCTACCCTCCGCCGTTCATGGTTGACGAGCTGGTAGTGGCCGAGCGTCTGATCGGCTATGAGACGTCGCGGCCGGATGTCCTGGTGGCCGCCGCCGGGTTCGTCAAGGGCTGGCTGGAATCGCGCGACATCGCGGTCTCAGAGCGCGAGCATCATGGTCTGCCGGTCCTGGTGGCCGAGGTTGGCGCCGCCACCGAAGCGGCGCCGTGCGTGGTCCTTCACGGGCACCTCGACGTGGTGCCGGGGCGCCCGGAGCAGTTCACCCCGCGGGTCGAGGGCGACCGGCTCATCGGCCGCGGCGCCTACGACATGAAGGGCGGCCTGGCCGCGATGATGTGCGCGCTCAAGGACGTCGCCCGCCAGGAGCGGGTACGCGTGCGCTTCGTGTGCGTGCCCGACGAGGAGTCCGAGGAGATCGACGAGCGTTCGACTGACGCCGTGGTCTCCAGCGGTTTGGGCGGGAACTTCGCGATCACCGGCGAACCTACGAACATGCACATCGGTGTGCAGGCCAAGGGCGTGCTCGCCATGCGGATCGTCGTCCACGGCCGGTCCGCCCACAGTTCGACGCCCTGGCTGGGCGACAACGCCGTGCTCAAGGCCATCGACGTGTTCCGCGCCATCGAATCCCTGCCCTTCAGCCGCGAGTCCTCGGAGATGTTCGACCGGCCGTCGATCAACCTGGGCCGGATCGCCGGCGGCGACGTCCTCAACAAGGTCCCTGACCACTGCGAGATGGCCGTCGACGTGCGCTATCTGCCCGGCCAGGACCCCGGCGAGATCCTCGCCCAGGTCCGCGCCATCGGGGCCATCGATGTGACCCGCACCTTCATCCACCCGACCGTGAGCGTGTCGCGCTCGAACCCCTACGTGCAGGCGCTGCGCGACGCCGTGTCGCGGGCCACCAGCGGTGAGGTCATGAGCGTGGGGCGCGACGGCGCTTCGGACGCCGCCTCGTTCATCGAGGCCGGGATCCCGGCCGTCGAGTTCGGGCCCGAGGGCGGTGGCCACCACGGCCCGGACGAGTGGGTGTCAGTGTCCTCGCTGCAGCGCTACCGCCAGGCCCTGTCGGACTTCGTGCGCGCCCTGCCCGACCGCTTGGCCCAGCCGCTGGGCGGCGAGGCCCGCCAACTGCGCGCCGTCGACGGAGGCGCGGCGTGATCCCGCGCACGCGGCTGGGGATGGCGTGGCGCTTTGCGCTGTGCGGGGTGTTGCTCGTCGCCGGCGCCGCCGCGACGACTGCGGTTGCTGGGCTGCTGCAGGTCAAGACGATCGTCGGCGAGATCTCCGTCAACCCCGGGATCGTCAGCAAGCAGATCGTCCTGCCCAAGCCGGGCGCGCCCCAGACGATCCTGCTCATCGGCTCAGATCACCGCATCGGGGAGCCGTTCTCGCTCGCCAACACCGACACGATGCTGCTGGTCCGCCTCAACGCGAAGTCCTCGACTATCAACGTGATGTCGATTCCGCGAGATCTGCAGGTCGACATCCCGGGCCACGGCATCGCCAAGATCAACGCCGCCTACAGCGAGGGCGGGTACGGGCTGCTGATCAAGACGATCAAGCAGAACGTGTTCCCGAACCTGAGGGTCAATCACATCGTCGACACCAACTTCAGCGGCTTCTCGCAACTGGTCGACGCCATCGGCTGCGTCTACTCCGATGTCGACCGCCGCTACTACAACGACTCGAACTCGGGCCTGCCGGGCGACAGCTACTCGAGCATCGACATCGAGCCCGGCTACGCGAAGCTGTGCGGCCACAACCAGTCGGTCAGCGGCGCGCTGCCCTTCGTGCGCTTCCGCCACCTGGACTCAGACATCGTGCGCGAGGCGCGCCAGCAGGACTTCATCCGCTGGGCCAAGGACCAGTTCAACGTCTCCAAGCTGCTGTCCCAGAAGGACAAGCTGCTCAGGATCTTCGGCAAGAACTCGACGCTGGACAAGGGCCTGGAGTCGACCGACGGGATCCTCGACCTGTTCAACCTGGTGCTCAACGCGGACGCCAGCACCATCCACCAGGTGTCCTTCCCGGCCGACCTGCAACCGTGCACGGCAACCTCGTGCGTGGTCACCGGCAACCAGGAGGCCGAGCAGGCGGCGTTCCAGCACTTCATGGCGGCCACCCCGAAGGCGAAGACAGCAGCCGCCAACAAGGCCAAGGTGACTCCGGCATCGCTGAAGGGCCACAAGCGCATCGCCAAGATCCCCACCGGCGGCCTGACCGCGGACACCAGCGACGGGCGCGCGCAGGGGGCGGCGCTCGCCCACGCCGGGATGCCGGTCTACTACCCGCGGCTGATCAAGGCGGGCTCGGAGTACTGCATGAGCACCACCGGCAACTGCGTCGGCGGCGGCGAGCCGCCCGAGCAGTACATCCACTCCTATCCGCGCCAGTACCTCATCCGCGACCAGAAAGACCGGCCGCACGCCTCCTACCGGATGACGCTCGTGCTCAACCCGGTGCTCGGCCAGTACTACGGCGTGCAGGGCACGAGCTGGTCAAACCCGCCGCTGCTACGCAGCCCCAGCGGCACACGCGACATCGCCGGCAAGCATCTGCTCCTGTACGCCAACGGCGGCCGGCTGACCACGGTGGCCTGGAAGGTGGGCCCGGACTGGTACTGGATCTCCAATACGCTGACCAGCAACATCCCCAACCCGCAGATGGTGGGGATCGCCGCGTCGCTGACCGCGGCGCGCTAGACCATCACGGGCCGCAGGCGGCGGACCTCGCTACCCTCGCCTCGTCATGACAAGCGAGCGTCAACCCATTGCCGTGATCGGGACCGGCTACGTCGGCTTGGTCACCGCGGCCGGATTCGCCGAGCTGGGCTCCGACGTGTGGTGCGTCGACGTCGACGCCGACAAGATCGAGCGCCTCAAGCGCGGCGAGATCCCCATCTATGAGCCCGGCCTGGCCGATTCGCTGGCGCGCAGCGCCGGGCGCCTGCACTTCTCCACTGAGCTGGGCCCGGCGCTCGAGCACGCGCGTCTGCTCTTCGTCGCCGTCGGCACGCCCCCCACCTACTCCGGGGATGCCGACCTGTCCGCCGTCCATGCGGTGGTGGAGTCGATGCCGCGCTCAGACCACCACGCGCTGGTGATGAAGTCCACTGTCCCGGTCGGCACCGGCGCCGCGATCAAGCGGATCTTCGCCGACCATGGCAAGGACGCCTTTGCCTACGTCTCGTGCCCGGAGTTCCTCAAGGAGGGCTCGGCGCTGGAGGACTTCCTCAAGCCCGACCGCGTGGTAGTGGGCGATGACGGCAACTGGGCCGGCGACGCGGTGGTGTCGCTCTACGAGCCGCTCGATGCCCCCGTGGTCCGGACCGACGTCGCCTCGGCCGAAATGGTCAAGCTCGCCGCCAACGCGTTCCTGGCCACCAAGATCAGCTTCATCAACGAGATCGCCAACGTGTGCGAGGAGACCGGCGCCGACGTGCTGGAGGTTGCGCGTGGGATGGGCATGGACCAGCGGATCGGCACGCATTTCCTCAAGCCGGGGATTGGCTTCGGCGGCTCCTGCTTCCCGAAGGACGTCTCGGCACTCAAGCAGCTGGCCGGCAATTCCGGGTACCACTTCCAGCTGCTGACCGCGGTCATCGAGGTCAACGAGCTGCAGAAGCGGCGGGTGATGAGCAAGCTGCAGAAGCACCTGGGATCGCTGGTCGGCAAGCAGGTGGCGCTGCTCGGGCTGGCGTTCAAGGCCAACACGGACGACATGCGCGAAGCGTCCTCGCTGGTGCTCTCGGCGCGTCTGCAGGCCGATGGTGCCAGAGTGCGCGCCTATGACCCGGTCGCCGAGACGGAGGCCCGCAAGCTGATGGGCGGGGTCGAGTTCGCCGCGAGCGCGCTGGACGCGGTGTCGGGCGCCGACGCGTGCGTGATCGTGACCGAGTGGCCCGAGTTCGCCGAACTCCACTGGCCGGAGGTCGCGGAGCGGATGACGGGGCGCCTGGTGATCGACGGACGCAACTTCGTCGACCCCGGGGCGGTCCGGGCGGCCGGCTTCATCTACGAGGGCATCGGGCGATAGGGCCTGCCGGTGGGCGCGCTGAGATGCAGGCGCTGATCCTGGCCGGCGGGGAGGGCACCCGCCTGCGCCCGCTGACGTCGACGATTCCCAAGCCGGTCGTGCCGCTGGTCGGCCGACCGTTCATCTCCTACATGCTCCAGTGGCTGCGCCGGCACGGCATCGAGGACGTGATCCTCGGCTGCGGGTTCATGGCCGACGCGGTGAGGGACGTGCTGGGGGACGGCTCGGCCCTCGGCATTCGGCTGCGCTACCTGGAGGAGCCGAGACCGCTCGGCACAGGCGGCGCGCTCAAGTTCGCCGAGGAGCTTTTGGACGAGCGCTTCTTCATGCTCAACGGCGACGTGCTGACCGACGTGGACCTGACCGCCCAGCTAGAGCAGCACGAGCGGACCGGGGCGCGCGCCACGCTGGCCCTGTATCCGGTGGGGGACCCCTCGGCGTACGGGCTGGTCCGCTGCGAGCCGGACGGCTCGGTCCGCGAGTTCATCGAGAAGCCCGGGCTCGACGAGCTCGACACCAACCTGATCAATGCCGGGGCCTACATCCTCGAGCGGGACGTGCTCGACGGAATGCCGCCGGCCGGCACCAACGTATCGATCGAGCGCGAGGTGTTCCCGACGCTGGTCGGCCGGGGCCTGCATGGTTACGAGTCAACCGGCTATTGGATGGACATCGGGACCCCGGGTCGGTACCTGCAGGCGACCTACGACATCCTCGAGGGGAAGGTGAGCACCGAGGTCGGGCGCGAGTTGGGCGACCGCGGCCTTGCCCTGGTCGACTCCTCAGCGGTCGAGGGGCGGGTGGTCGCGCCGGTGCTGGTGGCGGCCGGATGCACGGTCGCGCCCCGCGCGATTGTGGGAGATCGCAGTGTGTTGGGCGAGGGGGTGAAGATCTCCGAGCGCGTCCGGGTGGAGGCCTCGGTTCTGCTCGACGGCGTGGCGGTGGGCGCCGGCACCACGATCAGCTCCTCGATCATCGGCCCCGGGGTGAGCGTCGGCGAGCAGTGCCACATCGAGGGCGGCGTCGTCGTCGGCGAGGGCGTCAGGATCGGGTCAGGAAACATGCTCGCGGCCGGCGCGCGTATCTTCCCGGGCGTGGAGCTTCCAGACGGAGCGATCAGATTTTGAGCACCACGGTTGACCTCACCAGGGGAGCGATCGAGTCGCTGGACTCGGCGCGGCAGGTCGAGGACATCCTCGGCATGCCAGATCACCTGCGCGATGCGCTGTGGCGGGTGGAGTCGGCCAACCTCGAGCCCTACGACGCCCCTGGCGGCCTGGTGGTGGCCGGGATGGGCGGCTCGGCCATCGGTGGCACGCTGGCCCGGGAGGCGCTGGGCGACCGTGCGTCACGGCCGATCACGCTCGCCCGCGGCTACGGGCTGCCGCCCTGGACCACCCCCGACACGATGGTGCTGTGCGCGAGCTACTCCGGGAACACCGAGGAGACGCTGGCGGTCTACGAGGCCGCCGGCGCGCTCGGCGCCCGGCGGGTCGTGGCGACCACGGGCGGCAAGCTGGCTGACGCCGCACGGGCCGAGGGCGTGTCGGTGATCCCGTTGCCGGGCGGCTTCCAGCCGCGGGCGGCGGTGGCGTACTCGCTCGTCGTGGCGCTCGAGGTGGCCTGGCTGTGCGGCGCCGGCGAGCGGCTCCATGCCGAGATCGACGTGGCCGCCGCGCACCTGGAGCAGCTCGTCGAGATGTGGGGCCCGGACGCCCCCAGCGACTGCCTGGCCAAGGAGCTGGCGCGCGGGCTGCACGGAACCATCCCGCAGATAGCCGGCTCCGGGCTGACCTCGCCGATCGCCTATCGCTGGAAGACCCAGATCAACGAGAACGCGAAGCTGCCCTGCTTCTGCCACGAGCTGCCCGAGCTCGACCACAACGAGATCGTCGGCTGGCAGGGAGCGAGCCAGCTTGGCCGCTTCAGCGCCGTGTTCCTCGACGATTCCGATCTGCACCCGCGCATCCGCCAGCGGATCGAGCTGACCCGTGGACTGATCGAGGCCGAGGCGGCCGGGACCTATCGGGTCGAGAGCGTCGGCCAGAACCAGACGGAGCGGCTCGTGTCGCTCGTCCTCCTGGGCGACCTGGTGTCGCTGTACCTCGCGGTTCTACGGGAGGTCGATCCGACGCCAGTTGCAAGCATCGATCGCCTGAAGAGCGCGCTGGCTCGCGGCCACTAGAGAGCTAACCGCGGCTGACCATTTCGGGCCCTCGCCGTGCTAGCGAGGGCCCTGAAACGGCGTCCAACCCCCAG
>DASXCN010000323.1:0-5189 GCA_036491155.1 Solirubrobacteraceae bacterium
CGCATGGTGGCGATGACCGGCGACGGCACCAACGATGCCCCCGCCCTGGCGCAGGCCGACGTCGGGGTGGCCATGAACACCGGCACCCAGGCCGCCCGCGAGGCGGGGAACATGGTGGACCTCGACTCCAACCCGACGAAGCTCATCGAGATCGTCGAGGTCGGAAAGCAGCTGCTCATCACCCGCGGCGCGCTGACCACCTTCTCCATCGCCAACGACGTGGCCAAGTACTTCGCCATCCTGCCGGCCATCTTCATCTCGACCTACGCCGTCTCGTCCCACCCACCCGGCACCGGCCCGCTGCACGTTCTCAACATCCTGGACCTCGGGAGCCCGCGCTCGGCGGTGATCTCCGCGATCATCTTCAACGCGCTCGTCATCCCGCTGCTCATTCCCATCTCGCTCAGGGGGGTGGCCTACCGGCCGATCGGCGCCAGCGCGCTGCTGCGGCGCAACCTGTGGATCTACGGGCTGGGTGGCCTGATCGCCCCCTTCATCGGGATCAAGCTCATCGACCTGGTCGTCCACAATATTCTGGGCGCCTGATGCAGACGGTGGCTCTCGGCGCGAGGCTGCACCGGCGGTCGCTGGACCGCGATCTGGCCTGCGGAATCGCCGCCTGGCTCGACGTCGAGGAATGAGCCGGTGGCGGTCAGCCGTGGTCGCCACAAGGTGTTCCTGGGCATGGCGGCGGGCGTCGGCAAGACCTACCGCATGCTCCAGGAGGGGCAGGCCGAGGCGTTGACCGGGCGCGACGTCGTGATCGGCTACCTCGAGCCCCACGGCCGGCTGGAGACGCTCGAGCAGGCGGCTGGCCTGGAGACGGTCCCGCGCCGGCGCGTGCAGTACCGCGACACGATGCTGGAGGAGATCGACGTGGCCGCGGTGCTCCGCCGCCACCCCGAGCTCTGCCTGATCGACGAGCTGGCCCACACCAACGCTCCCGGGACTGAGCACCCCAAGCGCTATGAGGACGTCCAGGACGTGCTGGCCGCCGGGATCGACGTGTACTCCACGGTCAACGTCCAGCATCTGGAGAGCCTCAACGACCAGGTCGCGGAGCTGACCGGAACCCGCGTCCGGGAGACCGTGCCCGACGCCGTGCTGGCCGCCGCCGACGATGTCGTGCTCATCGACATCACCCCGGACTCGCTCATCGAGCGGCTGCTCGCCGGCAAGGTGTACCCGCAGGAGCGGGTGCAGACCGCCCTCAATAACTTCTTCAAGGTGGAGAACCTCTCGGCGCTGCGCGAGGTGGCACTGCGGCAGGTCGCCGAGGAGGTCGAGCACAAGCGCAACCCCCTCGACGGCGACGGCGCCAGGCCCTCGAGCCGCGGGGAGCGCCTCGTCGATGGCGGCGCGCCCACCGCGATCGCTGAGCGGCTGCTGGCGCTGGTCATCCCCGACCCCGGATCGCAGCGCATCGTCAGGCGCGCCTGGCGCTCGGCCCAGCGGCTCGGCGCCGAACTCGACGTCCTCTGGGTCACCCCCGAGGAGGAGCCCACCGAAGTGGAGAACGAGCATCTGGCCGCGCTGCGGCGACTCACCAGCATCCTCGGCGCCCACCTGCTCGTCGAACATGGGCCTGACATCGCGCTTGTCGCCCAGCGCGTCGCCCGCGAGCGCGGCACGACCTACGTCCTGATGGGCGCGCCCGGGCCACAGGGCGCGCTACGGCGCCTGATGGCCCCGGGGCTTCCGGCGCGGCTGATGACCCTGCTGCCCGGCGTCGACCTGCGCATCGTGGCTGACCGTACCCAACGCGTGAAGGAGGGCACATGACCCCCGTGCTCATCGCGATCATCGTCATCCTCGCCGTCGCCCTCGTCGTGCTGGGCCTGTATCACCGCGGCGTGCTTCGCCGGCGCCCGACGCTCCCGGCCGCCGACCCCGGATCGCGCCGCATCCTCTTTCCGTTCATGGGCTCGGCGCTGTCCCAGCGCGCGCTCGACGCCGCCCTGCGGTTGGCCCGCGCCGAGGGGGCCACGCTGATGCCCGTTTTCCTGGCCCGCGTGCCGCTGACGCTGCCTCTGGACTCGCCGCTGCCGCGCCAGGCCGCCGTCTGCCTCCCTCTCCAGGAGGCGATCGAGCATCGGGCGGCCGCGTACGGCGTCCCCGTGGACGCCCGCGTGGAGCGGGGGCGGACCTACCGCCACGCCCTGCGCCAGACATTCGCCACCGAGCGCTTCGAGCGGATCGTCATGGCCGCCGCGACCGACGGCGGCCCGGGCTTCGGCCCCGACGACGTCGCCTGGCTGCTGGCCACCGCCCCGGGCGAGATCATCGTTCTGCGCCCGGGCGCGGAGGATCATCCGCTGCTGCCGAGTCCTCCGCGCGCGCGGCGCAGGGGCGTCAGTGAGCGGCGCGATGCGCCCGCCCGCGAGCGCGATCCCGTCCCCTCCTGACCTCGCCGCGCTGATGGTCGTCGAAGCCGCCAGGTGTCAGTGAGACGCCGCGGGCGACGTGGCCGTAGCGCGGCGCCATGATCGCGCGGAAGGACTCACCGGCGGCCGGCGAGGTGGCCGCCGGCTGGTCGGTGATGGCCACCACCTGGTTGGGGTCGGCGCCCTGGTCGCCTGAGCCGCTCACGGTCGAGGTCACCGCCCAGATCGTCACCGAGCCGTCGCTGTTGACGCGCCCGGTGATGTTGCGCAGCCCGCCGGTGGCCGGAGCCCACGGCAGGTTGGTGGCGGCGTTGTCCCCGATCGGGTAGCCCGGCACCACGTACGGCTGGCCGAGGTTCAGCCCGCCCTGGAGCGTGTACTGCAGCTGCCACGCCGGCCCGCCGGGGGCGCTGGGGTTGAGCACCCACTTCTGCAGGCCGGCCGTCGTCGACGCCGCGGCCGCGCTGTAGGTGCCGCCGGCGGCGTTGAACGTGTTGTCGCCGGCGCCCTCGTCGGCGACATACAGCGTGTGCGAGTTGGCGAACCAGATCCCGAACGGGAAGGGGCTCGCGTCGGTGGCGTTCTTGGCCGGCGCCGTGTTGAACCCCCGCAGGATGCACATGTTGTTGCTCAGGCCGGTGCTCGCCACCGTGGCCGGGTCATACGGGATCCCGGCGGCGGGCAGCCTCGCGCCCGGTACGGGGACACCCACGCCGGCGGGGCACGCCTTGCCGGTGGTGTCCACGAAGTACACCGTGTCCACGCCGTTGGAGCCGCTGCCCTTGGTGTAGTAGAGGACGTTTCCGGAGACGGTCATGCCGCGGAAGTTGTCGTCCTTGCCGATCTTGTCGGCCTTGTCGCCGAGCTGGGTGACGCTGAAGCTCCCCACGGGCGTCGGTGCCCCGGGGTTCTGCGCGAACTCGGGCTTGAGCGAGGGGCTGAAGATCTGCGCTCCCGCGCCCTCGACCACGCCGGCCGGCTGCGGGTTGGCCCCGTTGCCGGCGTTGCCGGCGGTGTAGAACACGTTGGCGCCGGGCTCGTCGTTGAGGATGGCCGCCCGGCCGTTGTTGCCGCTGTAGGCGTTGGTCTCTGTGAACGAGAGGCGGCCGAACGGGTCCAGGGTGGCCGCCGCGCGGAAATCCGTCCCGGGGACCGGGTTGGTCGGATCCAGCGCCCCCGGCGTATTGGAGTTGGACACGTCGATCTCGCGCGGGCGCGCCACGTAGCCCATGAAGGTCACCGCCCGCCCGCTGGTGGACAGGTTCAGCGCCAGTTCGGACTTGGACGAGAAGCTCGTCACCAACTCGTGGGTGGGCACCTCGGTCCTGCTCACCACGTTGCCGCTCGGGTCCAGCTGCCACAACATGATCGGCGAGGTGACGCCGAAGCTCGCGTCGGCGATGTCGTTGTTGAACACGTACGGGTACGCGCCGTCGCTGGTCGCGGTGACACAGTTGCCCGCCGTGCAGCCGGGCGGCAGCTGTGTCACCCCGGGCTGGATGTCAGCCTCGCGGTACGTGCTCCCGCTCACCAGCAGGTTCCCCGGCCGCAGCTGATCGCCGCCGCCGTCGTGCGCCAGCGCCGTCGCCGGCGCGGCCGCGGCCAGCGCGCAGGCCACTGCCGCCGCTGCCCCGAAATGCCTCTTCATTGAAGCTCCCTGTTCGAGTGTTGGGTGTGCGCCCGCGCGCACCGTATTGGGAGCCCTCGGACCGGTTGTGAACGCGAGGTCAACGGGCGGGTGAGACTTCTCTCACCATGTGTGTGTCGTGTTAGCGCCGAACCTGCAGTTCCCGACAAACCTGAGGTGGGCGTTCACGTTTGCCGGGAAGTGCGCATGGTGGATGCAAAAGTCGGCAAACCTGGCCCGGGGCGCTGGTCTGTCGGGAAGTGCAGGGTCAGCGGCCACGCTCCGCACCCATCCCTTCCCAGGCGCAGTTGATGGTCGCCGATACCCAACGCCCACAGCGCAGCACCGGTCAGTCGTGCAACCGGAACGGCAGCGTGGCCACGATCACGTCGGTCCGCGCCCTCAGCACCTCCGCGAGCAGCCGCCCCCGCTGGTTGTGGAGGATCTCGTGGTATCGCTTGCGCGGCTGGACCTCCGCGATGAGGACGGTGATCACCGTACCAGTGTCACCACCAGGTTGGACACATAGAACGCCCAGCCCTTGCCCAGGGACCCGGCGGTCAGCTGGGCCAGCACGGTGACCCCGCCGCGGGGCTGCACATGGTTCATGTGGATGAGCACGGCCAGGCCGACGAGCATGATGCCCAGCAGCACCCCGAGCGTGATCTCGGTGCGCTGCGCCGTTCGCGCCCGCGGCTCCTTGAACGCCGGCACGCCGTTGGCGATCGCCTCGATACCGGTCACCGCCGAGCAGCCGGACGCGAAGGCCTTGAGCAGCAGCACGATCCCCAGACCCTCGGTCGCGGTGAACGACTCGTGGGTGCCCACCTGGGCGCGCAGCCCCGGGTGCACCAGGCCCACCACGATCACGGCCAGGATGCTGAGCAGGAACACCGCCGCGGGCACGATCAGGACCTTGGCCGACTCGCTGATCCCGAACATGTTGAGGGCCGTGAGCAGCGCCAGCCCGCACAGGGATACCAGCAGCAGATGATGCGACAGCCCCGGGAACACGCTGCCCAGGCTGGCCGCGCCCGCCGCCAGCGAGACCGCCACGGTGAGCACATAGTCCACCACCAGCGACGCCGCCGCCAGTAGCGCCGGCCGGCGCCCGAGGTTGGCCTTGGACACCGCGTACGCGCCTCCGCCGTCGGGGTACGCGGTGATCACCTGCGAGT
>DASXCN010000324.1:0-8645 GCA_036491155.1 Solirubrobacteraceae bacterium
CCTGACGTGCGCGGCCGCGCCCCCGCGCGGCGCGGCGGGGCGGCGGCGAGGCGGCGGCGGCGCCCCGGCGAGGTCCGGGAAGGATATGCCGGCGGCGGAGTCTCTCTTCCTGACACACCACACCGGATGTGTCATGTAACAGGAAGGTAAGACCTGATGCCGATCAACGGTTGGAGAAAGATGCGCGCCCGCACGGGCGCAGTGGTGGCGCTGGCTGGTGTGACACTGGTGGTCGCAGCGTGTGGCGGCAGTGGCGGTGGCGGTGGCAGCAGCGCGAGCGCGGGCGCCAATGCGGCACCGGCTTCGGGTTCGGGTTCGGGTTCGGCACGGGTGTCAGTGGCCACCGCGAAGGGGACGGACGGCACGTACCTGGTGGGTCCGTCCGGACGCCCTCTGTACCTGTGGGTCGCCGACAGTCATGATAAGTCGGTGTGCACCGGAGCCTGTGCGCAGGTCTGGCCACCGGTGACGACTACGTCGTCACCCGTCGCCGCCGGCGCCGTCACCGCGTCGCAGCTGGGCACGATCGCTCGTTCTGGTTCCACCAAGCAGGTGACCTACGACGGTCATCCGCTCTACTACTTCGCCAGCGACACCAGCAAGGGCTCGCTGACCGGCCAGGGCAACGACACGTTCGGTGCCAAGTGGTGGCTGGTGGCGCCTTCCGGCCAGGCGATCACCAAGACCGCCGCCGGGGCCTAGCGGGCGCCCCAGGCGGTTGGTGCTAGGAACGCGAGCGGCCCAGCACGTTCGCGTCCACACCCGGCTACCGGGAAGGCTCGAGGACGAGGCGCCCGCGCAGCCCACCAGTGGCAAGTCGTCGATGGGCGGCCGCGACCGTCTCCAGTGGCTGCACCGCGGCCACGCGGGTGCTGAGGCAGCCACGATCCACGAGCGCGGAGAGCTCCGCCAGTTGCGCCGCGTCGGTGCGGATCCAGACGTTGTGGACACGGGTGCCACGCAGGGGCACCGGGGCGGCGCCGGCCGACACCGCCACGAACGCGCCACCGTCGCGCACGGCCTCGAGCGCCGAGATGCCGGCGATGCCGGCGTCAAGCGCGGCGTCCACGCCCCCGGGTGCGCGGCGACGGACCGCCGCGCCGAGATCATCGGTGCGCGGGACGAATTCATCGGCGCCGAGCTCGTAGACCAGCGGCTCGTCCTGCGGTGACGCGACGGCCAGGACCCTCAGCCCGCGCAGCGCCGCCAGTTGCACCGCGAAGCCGCCAAGGGCGCCGGCGGCTCCGGTCACGAGTAGCGATTGGCCGGCTTGAAGGCCGAGGAGGTCGAGCGCCTGCCAGGCGGTGAGGCCGTTGAGCGGGACGGTCGCCGCCTCCGCGGGGGACACGCTCGCGGGTGCGCCGGCGACCGCCTCGCCGTCCAGCACCACGTATTCGGCCTGGGCACCGATCGGAGCGCTGAGGAGGTCTCGCATCGCGATCACCGGATCGCCGGGCTGCCAGCGTTCGACACCGGGGCCCGTCGCGTCGACGAACCCGGCCAGATCCCAACCGATCCCGATGCGCCCGGTGGCACGCATGAGCCCGTGCTCAGCCAGCCGGCCGGCGCGCGTGGCCAGGTCAACCGGGTTCACCGCCGCGGCCTGGACCCGGATCCGCACCTGCCCGGTCAGCGGCTCGGGGACATCCACATCGTCGAACTCGAGGACCTCCGGCCCTCCAAAGCGATCGATCACCACGGCTTTCATGTGCGTCCTCCTGGTGCGAGCTGAACGAGACTGGACCACGACGATAGGAGAGCTACTCTCTATTGGGAAGAAGGCACCGAAAAGTGCGTAACGTCTGTGGAGGTGTGCAATGCCGACGATGACCGCCGCCCAGCGCCGCGAGCGAGCGCGCGACGAGTACAACGCCTACGTCGCCGAATGCCCGTCTCGTCAGGTCCTGAACGCCATCAGCGACAAGTGGGTGACGCTGGTCCTCAGCGCGCTGGCCGACGGCCCTCAGCGCTACAGCGACCTCGCCCGCCGCGTCGCCGGGGTCAGCCAGAAGATGCTCACCCAGACACTGCGCCAGCTCGAGCGCGACGGGCTGCTGACCCGCAGCATCACGCCCACGGTGCCCGTCCGCGTCGACTACGAGCTCACGGAGCTCGGCAAGACCATTCTGCCGGTCGTGGCCGCGATCAAGCAGTGGTCCGAGACCCACATCGCCGCCATTCACGCGGCCCGGCGCGCCTACGACGGTCAGCCGGGCGAATGTGGCGCGCTCGAGCAGGCAGCCGGGTCGGCCGAAACGCCTAGGCGGTCGCGCGGCTGATGAGCCCGCCCAGCGCGGTCCGCGTCTGGGCCAGCGCGTCGGTGAGCTCAGCGTGAAGCTCGAGTGTCCCCGCCGTCTGACCGGCGGCGGCGATGTCACACAGTTCTTTGGCGATCTCGCTCATGCGCGTGGCCCCGACGGTGGCCGACGAGCCCTTGAGGCCGTGGGCCAGGCCGTGCAGGCGGTCCGCGTCCTCGGAGGTGATGGCGTCGTGGATGGCGGGGAGGCGCTCGGCGGACTGGTCCAGGAACATCGTGGCCAGCGTCACCTCGGTCTCGGGGTCACCGATCTCCTGCAGTGGCGCGGGGTCAAACACATCGCCGGCGGCGTCCTCGCAGTCGGCCGAGGGCACGAACTCGGGGAGGCGGCCGAGGACATCGTGGATCGTCTGGCGGCGCAGGGGCTTTGACAGGTAGTCGTCCATTCCGGCCGCCAGGCACTTCTCGCGATCGCCGTCCAGAGCGTGGGCGGTCAGGGCGATGATCGGGGTGTGACGCCCGGTCTGCTCCTCGCGGCGGCGGATGACGCGGGTGGCCGTGTAGCCGTCGACGTCGGGCATCTGGCAGTCCATGAACACCGCGCTGTACTCGGTGCGGCCGGTCATGGTGATCGCCTCGCGGCCGTTGGCGGCGACGTCGACGACGAGGCCGAAGCTGCGCAGCAGGCGGATGGCGGCGAACTGGTTGATCTCGTTGTCCTCGACCACCAGCACGCGGCCGCCGTCGCCGGCCAGCGCGCCCGTGGCGGCAGCGGCGGCATCGGCCGCGATCGCCCGCTGGGCGGCGCCGGTGCGATGCAGGGTGGTGAGCAGCTGGTTGTAGAGGCGCGACGGGCGGATCGGCTTGGCGACCTGGGCGTGGACCCCGGCAGCGTCGGCGGTCGCGGCCTCGACCGGCGAGGACACCACCATGATCAGCCGCGTCGAGCGCAGCGCCGGGACGTCGCCGATCTCGCGCACCAGCGCCAGCCCGTCGGTGTCGGGCAGCCGCGCGGCGATCAGCGCCGTCTCGAAGGGTCGGCCCGCCTCGGCTGCTGCGCGGAGCAGGCGCAGGGCCGCGGCGCCGTCAGGAGCGCTATCGGGCTCGATCCCCCAGCTGGCCAGCGTGCTCTGCACGGTGCCGCGGTCGGTCGCGTCCCCGTCGACCACCAGGACTCGCGCGCCGGTGAGGTCGTTGCGCAGCAGATCGGACTCCAGGCCGACGCCCGGCTCGTAGGGCACGGTGAACCAGAAGCGGCTGCCCACGCCGGGCTGGCTGTCACAGCCGATCTCTCCGCCCATGAGCTCGACCAGCTGCTTGGAGATGCACAGGCCCAGTCCGGTGCCGCCGTAGCGGCGCGTCGTGGTGGCGTCGGCCTGTGAGAAGGGCGCGAACAGAGCCGCCAGCTTCTCGGTGTCGATGCCGATGCCCGTGTCGGCCACCTCGAAGCGCAGGCGCTCGTCGCTGCCGGGCCCATCCACGATGCCGACGGTGACGGCCACCTCTCCCTCCGAGGTGAACTTCACGGCGTTGGAGAGCAGGTTCATCAGCACCTGGCGCACGCGGTTGCCGTCGCCGGTGATGACCCGCGCCACGTCCTCGCCGATGGTCACGTCCAGTGCGAGGCCGCGCTCGGCCGCCTTGACCCCGACGATCTCGGCCACGTCATCGACGGCCACGCGCACCGAGAAGTCCTCGCGGAGGATCTCGAGCTTGCCGGCCTCGATCTTCGAGAAGTCCAGGATGTCATTGATCACGCGCATCAGCGCCTCGGCCGAGGTCATCGCCACCTGCGCATACTGCGACTGCTCGCCGCTGAGAGGGGTGTCGAGGAGCAGCTCGGCCATGCTGACCACGCCGTTGAGCGGCGTCCGGATCTCGTGGCTCATGTTGGCCACGAACTCCGACTTC
The DNA here is from genome assembly GCA_036491155.1 of Solirubrobacteraceae bacterium. GTDB lineage: Bacteria > Actinomycetota > Thermoleophilia > Solirubrobacterales > Solirubrobacteraceae > Palsa-465. The sequence goes on from DASXCN010000324.1 coordinate 4,169, forward strand.
AGGCGCGAGGCCTCCAGCGCCTTCTCGCGGCTGGCGCGCAGCTCGTCCTCCATGCGCCGGCGCTGGGAGATGTCGCGCCACACGCTGAAGGCGCCGGTGATCGAGCGGTCCTCGGAGCGGTAGGGGGCGATGTCCACGGCGTAGGTGCGCCCGTCGCCGGCGCTGTACTCCAGCGAGCCCGACTCGCCGGTGAGCGCCCGGTGGATGGCGGGCTCGAGCGTCTCCAGGCGAGCCGGCGTCACCAGTTCGGACAGGAGCTTGCCCTCGAAGGCATCGCGGTCAACGCCCAGCTCCTCCATGAGCGCGCCCTGCACGAAGCGGCAGCGCAGCTCGGGGTCATAGAGGACGACCATCGTGTCCGGGAGGCTGGAGAGCAGCACCCGCTGGCGGTTCTCGGTCTCCTCGCGCCCGATGCGGGCCGCGCGCTCGGCGGTCACGTCCTGGGCCGTGCCGGCGATGCGGGGCGGCAGCCCGACGCCGGGGTCCGCGGCCAGGTAGTCGCCGCGCACCGACAGCGTGCGCATCCGAGATCCTCCGAGGGCCACCCGGTACTCGTCGACGAACGGTTCACGCTTGCGCACGATGTCGAAGATGCGGGTCCGAACGCGGTCGCGGTCCTCGGGGTGCACGAGGTCGAGGAACTGGTCGAGCGGCGGCGCGTCGGACAGCGGGCTGACACCGTGCAGGAGGTACTGCTGCACCGACCAGGCCGGCTCACCGTTCTCCAGGTTCCACGTCCAGCTGCCCACGCCGGCCACCGACTGGGACTCGTCGAGCAGCCGCCGGCCCTCGCGCAGGGCGGACTCGGCGGCCTTGGCGCGCGTGATGTCCTCGATGTGGGCGACGACGTGCAGCGGCGTACCACGCTCGTCGCGCACCAGCGACACCGACTGCTTGACCCAGATGACGTGTCCGGCCTTGTGGAAGTAGCGCTTCTCCATCTGGTAGGTCTGGATCTCGCCGACCAGGACCTGGCGGAGCTTCTCCAGGTCGGTCTCGAGGTCGTCGGCGTGCGTGACGTCCTGGAAGGTGATGGCCAGCAGCTCGGGCTCGGTGTAGCCGACGATGTCGCACAGGGCGCGGTTGACCTCGAGCCAGCGGCCGTTGGGCCCGAGGAGGGCCATCCCGATCGGCGCCTCGTCGAAGGTCTCGCGAAAGCGCGCCTCGGACTGCTCGAGGTCGAGCTCGAGCCGGTGCTGGTCAGTGACGTCGCGGGCGATCGAGGTGGCACCGACCACGTCGTCGCCGGCGTCGCGCAGCGGGGCGGCGGAGAGATCAACGTAGATACGCGAGCCGTCGCGGCGACGGCGCGGAAGGGCGCGCTGCGTGACGTGCTCACCGGCGGCCAGGCGCGCCATCAACTGTTCGGCGTCAGGGCAGCCCGGGTCCGTGGGCGCGGTCTGAGCGGTGCCGATCATCTCCTCGGCGGTGTAGCCGTAGAGGCGCTCGGCGCCGGCGTTCCAGCTGGTGATGGTGCCGTCGAGGTCGACGGTGACGACCGCGTCGTTGGTGGACTCCACCACTCGGGCCAACTGCTCGCGCTGGATCTGGGCAGCGCGGCGCTCGCCGATGTCGCGCACCAGCGCGTTGAACCGCGGGCCCTGCGTCGTGTCGACGCGCGCGATGGACACCTCCACCTCCAGCCCGTGACCGTCGCGATGACGGGCGGTGACCTCGACGGGCAGCGCGGGCAGGTCGGCGGCAGCGGAGGCGTGGCGCTCCAGGCCGTAACCGGCGCTGAGGTCGGGCAGGATCGTCTCTGAGATATAGGTGCCGACGACCTCCCCGGCGCTCCAGCCGAAGAGCTGCTCGGCGGCCGGGTTCCAGTCCACGATCAGGTGGTCGCCGTCGACGGCGATGAAGGCGTCGTGGGCGCTCTCGATGATCGAGCGCGTCTCGTGCTCGCGCGCGATCAGGGCACGGTTGGCCGCTCGGAGGTCGAGCTCGGTCATGATGTTGTGAGCGAGCTCGGTGAGGATCTCGATCTCGATCTCGGTCCACTCCCGGGGGCCGTGCTCGATCGCGCAGAACGAGCCGAGCGTGTGGCCGTCGGCGTCGGTGAGCGGGACGCCGCAGTAGGCGATCACGTCGAGGTCCTCGACGGCCCCGTTGTCCTTGACGCGGGGGTCGCTGCGCGCGTCGGTCACCACCAGCGGGGCCGCGCCGGTCACGACGTGCTGGCAGAACGAGTGCGACAGCGGCATCTCGTTGACAGCGGTGCCGACCGAGCTCTTGAGGTACTGGCGGCGGTCATCGACGAGGGTCATCGTCGCCACCGGGGTGCCGAGCAGCTTGGTGGCCAGGCGCGTGAGCCGGTCAAAGACCTCCTCGGGCTCTGAGTCCATCAGCTCGGCCCGTGCCAGGGCCTCCAGACGCGCAGGATCGCGCAACAGGTCGCTCATCTCCCTCGTGATCGGCACACATACTCCGGACCTGGAGTCCGGATTTCGGGCCGCTGGTCGGCATGGAGGTTCCAGGCCTGACGCGCGCTGTCGTGCTCGTCGCTGTCGGGCCAGATGAGCGCCGGCACGGCCGACGCGGTCGAGGTGCCGGAGATCTGCTCGAGTTCCTGACGCATTTTTCCCGCGAAGCGGATTCCAAGGGGCAGAATGCGCGCGGGACCGAATGATTTCGCTGGCCACTCCCCGAGCTCCGGCGGCGCCCCTGGGTGCCGCGCTCTATGAGTCGCACTACCTCGCCGCGGCCGATCCGGCGGGCGGCCGCGCCCTGTGGCTGCGCTTCACGGCGCTCAAACGGCCTGGCGAGCCGGCACGTCTGACCACGTGGCTGACCTTCTTTGACCGGTCGGCCGCCACGGGACCCCGGGCGCTGCGGGTCACCGCATCCGAGCCGCTCGCCGATCCCGCCCCGGGGTGGGCGCGCTCGGAGCTGGGGGAGATGGGGCCGTGCGGGACCCGAGGGGAGCTGCGCGGATCGTGGCACGCGACCTGGGAGCTGCGCTGGGCCCCGCGCGCCGGCGAAGTGGCCTACCTGCCGGCGCGGCGCCTCTATGACCGGCGCATACCCCGCTCCAACGGCGCGGCGCTGGTCCCGGCGGCCAGCGCGACGGGCGCGCTGGTGCTGGACGGCAGCGGGGTGGCGATCGACGGCTGGGAGGCGATGGTCGGCCACAACTGGGGCTCTGAGCACGCCCATCAGTGGTGCTGGATGCATGCCGGGGGGCTGGGCGACGACGGCCGCGGCTGGCTTGATCTCGCCCTCGTGCGGATCAGGGTCGGCCCCTTGCTCACGCCCTGGATCGCCTCGGGCGCCCTCGAGATCGACGGGCGCCGATACGCGCCGGCGCCGCTGCGGCGCGCGGTCTGCGAACGCACCGGGGAGCGCACAACCGTCCGCGTCGCCCTGTCGGCTGAGGCGCGCGTGACGGTGGAGCTGACGGCGCTGGGCGCCCACACCGTCACCTGGGATTACGCGAGCCCGCGCGGGCCCGGGCGCGTCGTCGACAATTGCTCGGTCGCCGACGCCCGGATTGCCCTCCAGAGCACCGGCGGGACGCGAATCCTGGCGGTGACCGGGACGGCGGCGGTGGAGCACGGCGCCCCGCCATGAGCCGGAGCCGGCTCGGGGCTCGCGGGGCCGGCCGTTCATGCGCGAGGGCGTTTTGCAGCACTATCGTGCAATTCACCCTCCCCCCGGAAAACGCGGCCGTGGGAGCACGCTGAACGCCGAGCTGGACCTGAGCGCATGGTCGGGGCGTATGGCTTGCAGCAGAGCGTGATCCCGACTGCCCCTCCATCCGTCTCCCCGCCGCCCGTCCTCGTGCGCCAGGCCGCCATCCGGCCGGGGGCGATGCGACCGCTCACCTCGATCCTCGGCGTGTTGCGCCGCCCGCAGTCCGCCGCCGACCGTGATCCGGCGCTCCTGGCGAGGCTCGCCGCCCGGTCGCGCGACCCGGTCGCCGTGGGGCTGACGGGCACGCCCGTCGTGTCGCTCATCCGGCGGTCGGTCACGCCGTGGGGCCAGGGGATCTTCTTCACCCCCTACCTGCCGCGCACCCGCCGCCAATTCGCGCGGCTGCCGGCCAGGTTTCGACAGGTGACGGTCGTGCACCAGGTGTCGGTCACGTTCTCGGTGGGGAGTGGCCCGGCCGCCACCCCGGCGGTGATCGAGGCCGGACGCGCCTGGGGCAGCGAGAGCGCGCATGCCGTCGACCGACCCGGGGACAGGTTCGTGTTCGTGCTCCCCGACGGGGTGGCCAAGGTCGCGTTGTGGAACGCCCGATCGATCGCCGCGCACCCGCGACCCCTCGTCGCCCCGCACTCACCTCCCGTCATCGTCAGCGTCCACCGCAATGTCGCGGCGTTTGAGTCGCGGACGTTCCGCAGCCCCGGCCACGAGGTCTGGTACGGGCCCACAGGCACCGTGGTGAAGCGAATCGCCAACGCGTCGTCGTGCGTCCCGCCGCTGGGCGCCTGCTGCTGATCGGCCCGCGCGAAGTCGGGCACGCCATGGGCCC
>DASXCN010000325.1:0-3548 GCA_036491155.1 Solirubrobacteraceae bacterium
CCTCACCCTCCGCCTGCGCCCGGGTGGGCCCGACGGGCCGGAGGTCATCCGCAGCTACTCGCTCTCCTGCCCCGCCGGTCGCGACGGGTACCGCATCAGCGTCAAGCGCGAGGCCCACGGCGCCGGGAGCGCCTTCCTGCATGAGCACGTGCGGCTCGGCGACATCATCGAGGCGGCGGCGCCGCGCGGCGTCTTCACCCTGCGCGACGACGACCGACCCGTGGTCCTGCTCAGCGCCGGGGTCGGCGCGACGCCCGTCCTGGCGATGCTCCACGCGCTCGCTGCGGTGCCCACGACCCGCGAAGTGTGGTGGCTGCACGGCGCCCGTGACGGCGAGGAGCACGCCTTCGGCGCCGAGGTGCAGGGCCTGCTGGCGGCACTGCCCCACGCACACCGGGTCGTCAGCTACAGCCGCCCCGGGCCCGGCGAGACACCCGGGGCCGCGTTTGACCAGGTGGGACGGCTGTCGATCGACACCGTCACCGCCGCGGAGGTGCCCGTCGACGCCGACTACTACCTCTGCGGCCCCGAGGCGTTCATGCAGTCGCTCTCGGCGGCGCTCGTCGCGCGCGGCACCACGCCCGAGCACGTGGCGATGGAGGTGTTCGGGGCCAAGGCGGTGATCGTCGCGCCGGGTCTCGAGGGCGAGCGGCCGCCCCCGCATCCCCCCGGCGGCGCGCCCGGGACGGGCCCGGCGGTCACCTTCAGCCGCAGCAACCTCACGATCCCGTGGGACCCCGGCTACGGGAACCTGCTCGAGTTCGCCGAGGCATGCGACGTACCGGTCAGCTTCGGGTGTCGCATCGGCGTCTGCCACTACTGCGAGACCGGCGTGCTGGCCGGTTCGGTCAGCTACGGCACCGAGCCCCTGGAGCGGCCCGACGGCGAGCACGCGCTGCTGTGCTGCACGCAGCCCGCCGGCGAGGTGACCCTGGAGCTCTGACGCGGCCGCGAGTGCGAGCCGCGTGCGTGGCCCGCGTTTCGCGAGCCGCGCGGGTGGCCTGCGTTTCGCGAGCCGCGCGCGTGGCCCGCGTTTCGCGATGATGCGGCGATGGCCAGCGCCGATGTCATCGTCGTGGGGCTGGGCGCGATGGGCAGCGCCACCTGCCGGCAGCTCGCCGCGCGCGGGGTCTCGGTCATCGGCATCGACCGCTACGCGCCCCCACACCAGTGGGGGTCGACCCACGGCGACACGCGCATCACGCGGCTGGCGATCGGTGAGGGGCGCGAGTACGTGCCGCTGGCGCAGCGCTCACATGAGCTGTGGCGCGAGATCGAGACCGAGACCGGCGAGGAGTTGCTCATCGAGACCGGGATCATCGTCATGGCCCACCCGTCGAGCGCTTTCCTGGCCGAGACACGGGCGGCGGCGCGCCAGTACGGGATCGAGCACCGGGACCTGAGCCACGACGACCTGCGCGCCGGCTACCCGATGTTCGTGACGGGAGCGCAGACGGTCGGCTACCTCGAGCCCGGGGGCGGATACCTGCGGCCTGAGCGGGCTGTGGCCGCGCAGCTCACCCTCGCGCTGCGCCACGGCGCCCGCCTGCACCTCGACGAGCGCGTAGAGAACTGGACGGCTGCGCAAGGCGGCGTCTCGGTGACCACCAACCGCGGGACCCATACGGCGGGTCGGCTCCTGCTGTGCGCGGGCGCCTGGCTCGGCGAGCTCGTCCCGGATCTGCGGGCGCTGGTGGCGGTCTACCGCCAGCTCCTCTTCTGGTTTCCCATCCGCGAGGGCTACGCCGCGCTGCGCGACATGCCGGCGTTCGTGTGGGACGTCGGCGGCGAGCAGGAGGGCTTCGTCCACCTCGACGGCTTCTACGGCTTCCCCGCGATCGACGGCCCCGGCGGCGGCCTCAAGGTGGCCACCGAGAGCTACGAGCGGTCCACCGCGCCCGACGGGCGCCAGCACCCGGCGGGCGAGGCCGAGATCGAGCGCATGTACCGCGGATGCATCGAGCCCTACCTGCCCTGGCTCGGTCCCGAGCCGCTGCGGACGGTCTCCTGCCTGTACACCAGCACTCGCGGCAGCCGCTTCATCATCGACCGTCACCCCGACCACGAGGAGGTGCTGGTCGTCTCGGCGTGCTCCGGGCACGGCTTCAAGCACTCTCCCGCCATCGGCGAGGCGGTGGCCCAGTGCCTGACCGGTGAGGAGCCTGCCGTCGACCTGTCGCCGTTCAGCTTCGCGGTTGCCCGACGGGTCTAGCCGAACTCGTTGAGGGCCGAGATCTCCAGGCGCCCCGAGCAGGGGCCCAGGCGGTGGTGGCTGGGCGTAAGCGCAACGGCGAAGCGGGGCGCGATGCCGGGCACCGCGATCAGGGCCGTCGCGGGCGGCGGCAGCGCGCACCGCCGGCGGGAGGCTCGCCACAGGAGGTCTGAGGAGAGCGCTCGCCGCCCGGTCGCCGTGACCACCGAGGCCGGCCCGGCCATGCGGGAGTGGGCGACGGGAAGGCGCCGGCCCGTCGCGGTCAGCAGCTCGACGGTGGGAGCGCCCTTGAGGCTGCACGGGGTGCGTTCGACATTGCGCAACCTGGTGGTCGCCGAATCCTGGGCCCCCACCGACGGCGCGCCGACCGACACAGCGAGCTGCCGAGCGCTGCATCGGGTGAGGGATCCGGCCGCCCACAGGCGCGACGGGAGGGTGGATCCGCCCAGTAGCGAGGGGCCGCGCCGCCCGGCCACGCTGGCCGTGAGCCATTGGCAGCCGGTGGCGGAGTCCGAGCCGATGCGGGCCAGGGCGCGGCCTCGCGCGTCGACGAAGCTGACGCTGATCGCCTGGCCCGGGATGCCCGCCGGGCATGCGTAGACGCCAGGGGCCACGACGTCCGCGGCGTTGACGAACGCGCGCAGGCCGGTGAGGGCCGCGCCGGAGATCGCCCGCTGCGCGGTCCCGTCCAGCCGCACGTGGGCAGTCCGCGCGCTCGCCGGGATCTGATCCCACGTTGGGCGCCAGAGCACGATGGCGTCGGCCCGCACGGCGGTCCCGCCGCCGGTCGCCGGCGCCGTGGCGATCTCCAGCAACTCCGACGTCACCCGACCCGCCTGCGCGGGGAAGCTGCGCTCCTCCTGCCAGGGCGACGACCCGGGCGCAGCGCCTGGCGACCCCTGCGAGAAGACGAGGCGCGATCCGGTGGGTGGATGCCCGTCGATGTAGGCGTTCACGCTGCCCAGAGCCTGGCTGACCGTCCAGTACTGAGTGCGCAGGACCTGATCTGCGCCGCGAGGGTGGAAGCTCTGGCCGAGCATGTCGCCCGCGCTCGGATCGGCGGGCTGGGGCATCGCTTCCGGGGGCAGCGGCGTGAGCGACATGATCCGCTGGGCGGCGGCGCGCGCGGCGACCAGATTGGCGTCCGGCGCGCCGGCAGCACTCACGGCGACGGCGCTGACTCCTCCGGCGGCGAGCGCCGCGATGATCCACCCAACGAGCCGGGCACGCATTGCGGCCACATCCAACCACACCGGTGAAGTTCGCTCGGTGCGTCCGGGCCCATGGCGTGCCCGACTTCGCGCGGGCCGATCAGCAGCAGGCGCCCAGCGGCGGG
>DASXCN010000326.1:0-11619 GCA_036491155.1 Solirubrobacteraceae bacterium
GAGGGCGCGCGTCGCCAGCACTTCGTGGTCCTCACCTCACTCGCCGAGCAGGGCCCCGCGAGCCAGGCCGAGCTCGGGCGGCGGCTGTGGATCGATCGCAGCGACCTGCACGCGATCCTCAACGAGCTCGAGGCGGCCGGCCAGGTCGCGCGCATCCGCGACGAGGCCGATCGCCGCCGCAACGTCGTCGCCCTCACTCGCTCGGGCCGCGCCGCGCTGGCGCGGCTGGACAAGCGCGTCGATGCCGCCCAGGACGCCCTGCTGGCACGGCTGTCCGCGCGCGACCGGCGCGAGCTGCAGCGCCTGCTGGAGCGCGTGGTTCAGCGCGACTGAAGCTACGCGAGCTCGGCGACCGCCTCCAGCAGGCGGTCCACATCGGCGGCGGTGTTGTAGAGCACGAGGCTCGCGCGCACCGCTCCGCCGGCGTCCTGCAGACCGAAGCGGCCCATCAGCTCATACGCGTAGTTGTCGCCGTTCCACACCGACACGTGGCGCTGCGCCAGGTGCTCGGCGACAGCGAGCGGGGTGTGGCCCTCGACGACGAACGACAGCGTCGAGGTCCGCCGCGCCGGCGCGGGCAGGACGCGCACACCCTCGATCGACGCCAGCCCGTCGAGCGCCTGGCGCAGCAGCCCGGCGAGATAGGACTCGATCGCGGTGAGCGCGGCCACGAGGCGCTCACGGCGGGTGCCGGCGACATCGGTGAGACCGGCCAGCCAATCCACCGCGGCGGTGATCCCCGCCAGCAGTTCGAAGGCCGGGGTGCCGCGCTCGAAGCGGTCGGGCACGTCGTCGGCGGCCGGCGCGAGTTTGGCCGGCGTGAGGCGCGCCAGGAGCGCCGGGTCAGCGACGACCGTCCCGGCGTGCGGGCCGAACAGCTTGTAGGTGGAGAAGGCGTAGAAGTCGGCGCCCAGCGCGCGCATGTCGGTGGGGACGTGCGGCGTGGCGTGCACCCCGTCGACGTAGACCAGCGCGCCCGCCGCGTGCGCGCGCTCGGCGATGGCGCGGACGTCAGGCCGGCTGCCGATGGCATTGGATGCCGCGGTGACGGCGACCAGGCGGGTGCGGTCGCCGATGACCTCGCCGACGCGCTCGGCGGTCAGTTCGCCCGTGTTCGTGTCGAACTCGGCCCAGCGCACGGTCGCCCCGGCGCGCTGAGCGGCAATCACCCAGGGGCGGACGTTGGCGTCGTGGTCCAACGACGTGACCACGACCTCGTCGCCGCGCGACCACCCACGTGAGAGGGCGTCGGCGACGTGGAAGGTGAGGGTGGTCATGTTCGGCCCCAGCACCACGCCCTCGGGCCGGCCGTTGACGAGGTCGGCCACCGCGCGCCGGGCCTCCTCCACGATCGCAGTGCTGCGCTCGCTCGCCGCAAACGCACCGTGGACATTGGCCATGCCGTCGCGCAGCGCTGCGGCGATGGCCTCGATGACCGCAGCCGGGACCTGGGTGCCCGCGGCGCCGTCCAGCGACGCCCAGCCGTCGGCGAGGCCCGGGAACTCGGCGCGAATGCTCTCGATGGACCGGTTCAGCGCGCTCATCGGCGCCGTATTGTGCCGATCCGGCGCCCAGTCGGCCGTGATCACGTCACCCGCAGCCGGCGAGCCTCAGGCGCTGCATGCCCGTCTCCCACCCCTGCTCGGCCGCCTTGAACCGAAGGCCAAACGAGGTCACGGCTCGTTTGAATGCCGGCATGGTCCGATAGCTCGGCACGGTGGCCGCGAACCGGAGCATCATGCGGGCACCGCCTCGATCGCTGCGCAGAGCGCGGGCCATGGCCGGTCTGAACGCCGGCGGTAGATCGACCTGAGCCAACGCGTCGTCGGTCTTGAGGCTCCACGTCCCCCACGTCCTGAAGTAGGCGGCCTCGGCCCGCAGCTTCTCAGCAAGGCTGGCAGTCGGGCCGGCGTGCGGTTGCGCTTTGAGCGCCTTATTCAGCCGGCCGACGAAGGTGGAACACACGGCCTCGCCGGACCGTCTCCACGCAGAGTGGCCTGCCATCCCCGCCCCGCGCGTCAGGTACATCTCGGCGTGACCGACGTCATAGGTCACGGTGAAGGCGTAGAACGCCGCGACCCCGGTGTCCATCAGAGCCAGCCGGTGACCGTCGGTGAGCACGCGGTTGTCGGACGAGACTCCGCCGGTGGTGAATGACCACAAGGGCGTCGCGCCGCCAGACGCCGGCCAGCCGGTGATGGCCTTCCCCGCAGGGAGCACGCGGGTGGGAGGACCGCCGCTACGGGAGAAGAGCACGGCATCCGTCGATCCGGTGTCGAAGACCGTGGGTACGCAAAGTCGATGGGCGTCGCGAGCGACCTGCCAGCACATCGTCGACGAGCCGGTGGTTTCCATGCTCACCCCCGACGAGCCCGGCTGCGAGAGAGCGGTCAGCGACGAGGTCGAGCCGCCGGCCGGCTGCGCAGGCGTCGGGACGGTGCCCGACGTCGGGATGGAATCGCCCGGAGCGACTCCCGAGAGCGCGAATGCCGCCGTGGGATGAGCGGGGATCGGGGCTCCCAGTCCGAGGGTGCCGCCGCTGCTCGACAAACTCACGCTCCACGACTGGGTGTAGCGCGCCGGGAGAGCCGCGAGGGGGTTGGTGAGCCCCGACGCCGGATCGGCTCGGATCCCGAGGACGCCGTCGATCCCGTGGCCGATCCACGCGCCGCAATGGTGGACCCCGGGCACACACCCCGTCGAGTGCACGAGACCGATCGTGATCCTACGTGTGGTCGAGACCCCGTCGAGGCTGACCTCGGCCAGCGCCGCGCTGGCGTGCGTCAGGTTGCCGCTGCCCCAGCTCTCGGAGAACGACCCCATCGGGATCGCGCCGCTCGCAGCCGGCAGGTCCTTGGCCAGGAGGTTCAGTCCGGTGGATCCGGTGTCGAGCAGGACCGGCAGCGGCGGGCCGCCGCCGATGCTGATGCGCACCACCGGAAGCACGCCGCGCGGCCCTCCGGGCCATCCGCGCAGCTCAATGGGGATCTTGAGGGGTGGGGCGGTGGAGCTCAGCGCCGAAGCGGGGCCGCCGCCGGAGGTGAGGACAACGACCGCGGCGGTGATGAGGCCTCCGACGCCCAAGATGATCAACAGGAGCTGCCAGACCAGGATCGTGGGGCCGGTCGGCTGGGCCGCCCGCGCGTCAAGGACCACCGGCGTGTCAACGACCACCGGCGTGTCAACGACCACCGGCGCGTCAACCACCGCCGGCGCGAACTGCTGCTCCTCGCACATCCGCCCCTCCTTGGGCTGCGTGTGACACCCACCCGCTGCACGGGCGGCACTGGCCCCATCCGCCTATCGGCGGCGACCGGCTTCCGTCACAGCCTTACGACCGGAATCTGGCCAATTGTCCGATGGGGCGTTCACACGGCAGCCTGGTCGCCGTCGAGCAGGTGGCGAGCCGTCTCGTTGGTCCAGGCCAGGGCCTCGAGGTAGTGCTCAGGAGCACTCGGGACGAGGCCGCGCGCGCGGCGGAACTCCCCCTCCTCCATTGCCGCGACGCAGTCGAGCAGGCGACCCCGGCCGGTGCGGTTGATGAGCGCGTCACGCATCTCGGGCGGGAAAGGGAGCGACTGCACGACGGTGCTCATCGGGCGGTCGGTGAGGGCGTCGATAACTGAGAACAGCCCCAGGGCAAACAGCTCGGGCGCCGGACCGCCCTCGCCCTCACCCTCGCCGGCGAGCTGGCAGAAGCGGGCGCGGACGAGGGCGGTGATGAACAGCTCGCGCGGCTTGCCGCCGATCTGGGCGAGGATCATCATCGTCGTCCAGCTGCGGACGTTGTCGATCCCCAGCATCGCCACCGCCTGCATCACCGTGCTCACTGGCTGGCGCAGGCTGAAGTAGGCCGAGTTGATGTAGCGCAGCAGCCGGTAGCTGAGCGCGACGTCGGTCGAGATCACGCGATCCAGCGCGGCGAGGTCGACGGCCGGATCCTGGACGTCGGCAGCGAGCTTGAGGAGCGCCAGTTTGTTGGGCGGTACCAACGTGCCCTCGATGATCTCGGGCCGGCAGAAGAAGTAACCCTGGAACAGGTGACAGCCGGCGGCCAACGCGATCTCGAAGTCGACATGGTCCTCGAGCTTCTCGGCCACGAGGGTCAGGTGGTGACGCGAGAGGTCGCGTGCGAGGCTCGTCAGGCCTTCGGCGCCCAGCGCGCGCAGGTCCAGCTTGACGATGTCGACCTTGGGCAGCAGCGGCTCGATGTCGGGAGTGAGCGTGAAGTCATCGAGCGCCACCTGATAGCCCCCGCTGCGCAGCTTGGCCAGCGCGTCGATCAGCGCGTCGTCGACGAGCTGGTCCTCCAGCAGCTCGAGGACGACGCGGTCAGGCGGGATGGTCTCGGCCAGCCCGCCCAGCACGAACTCGCGGCTGACGTTGATCCACGCCCGGCGCGCGTCGACGAGGCGCTCGAGCTCGATCTCGGTCATCGCGCGCAGCGAGACCCTCGCCGTCGCCAGCTCGTCATCGCGCACGTTGGCCTGGTCGGATCCGGCTTCGCGGTACAGCAGCTCGTATCCGACGGCGGTCAGGTCGACGTCGAGGATCGGCTGCCGCGCGAGGAGAACCTCGTTCATTGGTGACGAATCGGTCATCCAGTCAGAAAGCAATAATCGCCGATATGCGATGCACCTGAAACCCAGACGATCGTCCAGGTGCCGGCGGTGCGCGGCGCGCCGTCAGGGCTTGAGCTTGTGCCCGCTGTGGAACAGCCATGCGCTCCAGGTCACGGTGAGCGCCGCCAGCGCCGCGGTGATCCCCAGGGCGATCCCGACGGGCACGTCGCTGGTGCCGAGGAAGCCGTAGCGCACCGCCTGCACGAGGTAGAAGATCGGGTTGGCGTGTGACACCTCGCGCCACGGTGACGGCAGCGTCGACACCGAGTAGAAGACGCCGCCCAGGAAGCTCAGCGGCACGATGAGGATGTTCTGAACGAAGCCGGCGTGGTCCCAGGTCTTGGCGTAGATACCGATCACCACGCCCAGGGAGGCGAACAGCGTCAATCCGAGCGCCATGCCCAGCACCAGGACCAGCGGCTCGTTGACCGGCACGTGGGTGATGGGCAGGGCCAGCACCAGCAGCGACACGCCGATGAGCAACGCGCGGGCCACACCCCCCAGCGACAGGCCCAGGTTGATCTCCCAGTTGCGCATCGGCGAGGCCAGCACGTCGTTGAGATAGCGGTCAAAGCGCGCCTGGAACACCGACGAAGAGTTGTTGGTGTACGCAGCCTGGACCATGGCCATGGTGATCAGGCCGGGCACGATGAACTGGCGGTAGTCGAAGCCGTCGACGTGACGGATTCGCCCGCTCAGCGACAGGCCGAAGACCAGGATGAACAGGAACGACGCCATCACGGGCGCCACCACGGTCTGGGTCCAGAGCTTGAGGACCCGGAGGATCTCGCGGCCGCCCAGCGAGATGAGCCCGCGCCGGCGCTCCATGAAACTGCCCCCGCCCACCCCAGCCGGCGGCCGGTGGTCGTCGATGACGGTGGAGGCGCTCATGCCGCCGCCATCGCCTTGACGTACACATCGGCCAGCGAATCGGCCTCAAAGGACTCGAGCAGCGCGGCCGGGCTGTCGCGGGCCAGGAGGCGGCCGCCGCGGATGAGCGCGACGTCCTGACAGAGCTCCTCGGCCTCCTCGAGGTAATGGGTGGTGAGCAGGATCGTGGTCCCCTGCTCGTGCAGGCGCCGGATGTAGCGCCACAGCTCGATGCGCAGCTCGAAGTCCACTCCTGCGGTCGGCTCGTCGAGGATGACCAGCCGCGGCTCGTGCATCAGCGCGCGCGCCAGCAGCAGTCGCCGGCGCATCCCGCCCGAGAGGCTCGGCGCGCGGACCCCCGCCTTGGCGCGTAGATCGAAGACGTCCATCATCTCCCGCGCGCGACGCACCGCCTGCGCGCGGCTCATCCCGTAATAGCCGCCGTGGTAGACGAGCGTCTCCTCCACGTCGAGGAACCGGTCGAGGTTGACGTCCTGCTCGGCCAACCCCATCATCCGCCGCGCCTCGGGGTCGTGATGCGGTTGGCCGAAGATGTCGATCTCGCCGGCGGTGATCCGGATCAGGTTGCACACCGCGCTGATCAGCGTGGTCTTGCCCGCACCGTTGGGCCCGAGCAGGCCGAAGAACTCGCCATCCGGGATCTCGAGGTCAAAGCCGTCGAGGGCGAGCAGGCCGCCGTCGTAGCGCTTGGTGAGGCCGCGCAGGGAGAGGGCCGGAAGGGAGTGCATCGGACATCGAGCCTAGTCACCCGCGGCGGGGCTGCCGTCCGCCAAGCGCTTGGAGCCGCCATGGCCGGGTAGACGCAGATCATGCCCAAACCCCGTCCTGGCCTCGTCGCCTTCGTCGCCTCGCTGGTCCTTGCGGCCACGGCGAGCGTCGCGGCCGGCACCACCCTGGACTTCTGGACCGGCGTCGTCAAGCACCACCAGGACATGATCGTGCAGGTCAGCCACGTGCGGGGCCGCGGTCCGGCCACCATCCAGGTGAGTTGGCAGTGCAAGACCGGGCGGCGCGCGGCGCATGACTTCGTTTTCCAGCTTCAGGGCCAGATCCGGAAGGGCGGGCTCAAGGCAGCCGGTCCCCAATCGGTCAACAGCGGCTCAGGTCACCTCACCGTGAACCTGCGCGCGTTACGCGCCGGGCACAAGGCGAACGGCACCCTCACCTGGCGCGCGACCACCATGTCCGGCAAGCGGTGCTCAGGCCACGGCACCTGGGCCGGGAACTACGTGCACTGAACCGCGCGCGCGGTTCGCGCCGTCCGGGCGCACGGTCAGGCCCGTGATTCGGTTCAGTGGGCGGTACTGGGCTCGAACCAGTGACCTCCTGCTTGTAAGGCAGGCGCTCTACCAGCTGAGCTAACCGCCCGCGGCAGCCGATGGTACCCGCGGTGCAGCGGATTCTCACGATCCGCGGCGCCCGCCGGGGTTTAGGATCGCCCCACGATGAAGGCGTTCGTCACCGGTGCCAGCGGGTTCGTCGGGCGCGCCGTGTGCGCCGAGCTTCTCGCGCGGGGCCACGAGGTCACGGCGCTGGTCCGCCGGCCCGGCTCAGAGCCGGCGGGATGTGCCGCCGCGCCGGGCGACCTCGCCGAGGCCGAGCCGCTGGCCGGCGCGCTGCGAGACGCCGCGCCGGACTGCGTGATCCACCTCGCCGCCGAGATCGCGACCCAGCGCGACCTGGCGCGGATCGAGGACGTCAACGTCCACGGCACCAGCCGCCTGCTCGGCGCGTGCCAGACCGCCGCCGTAGGGCGCTTTGTCTTCATGTCCACCGTGGTCACCGGGGATGCCGGCGGCGCGCTCCTGGACGAGGAGTCAGAGCTCCCCGTGCAGACCGCGTACGGCCGCTCCAAGCAACAGGGCGAGCAGCTGGTGCGCGAGTCCGGGCTGCCCAGCGTCATCCTTCGCCCCAGCCACGTCTACGGACCCGGCGGCTGGTACGCCTCAGAGCTGGTCAGGCGCCTGCGCGCGCCCGGTCGGCTGGTTGTCATCGGCTCGGGCGAGAACTGGTGGGACGTGGTGCGCGTCGAGGACGTCGCCACGGCGTGTGTCGACGCCGCCGAGCGCGCCCCTGACGGCGCCGTCTACCACGTCGCCGACGACGAGCCGATCACCCAGTACGAGTTCGTCGCCCTCACCGCCCAGGCCCTGGGGGTGGGCAGGCCGCGCCGGGTCCCGCTGTGGCTGGCGAGCTTCGTGAGCGGGGCCGATCCCGCGCGGGCGGTGGTCCGCTCGGCGCGCAGCTCCAACGCCCGCCTCAAGCGGGAGCTGGGCTGGGCGCCGAGGTTTCCGTCGGCCCAGCAGGGCGTGCCCGACGCGGTGGCCCACTTGCCGGCCTGAGCGCTCACGCCACGCGGTAGGTCAGCACCACGTTGCCCGATGCCAGCGAGGTGACATCGGCCAGCTCGAACTGAGCGGCACGCTCGGGGCGGAAGAGAAGGTCGTTGCCCCCGCCGGAGCCGAGCATGAAGGGATGGACCCAGAGGCGCAGTTCGTCCAGCAGGCCGTGGGCCATCAACAGGTCGGTGACCGGCCCGAAGCCGTACTGGACGATGTCGCCGCCATCCTGCGCCTTGCGCCGCGCGATCTCCGCCGCCACGTCGCCGGCGATGACCTCCGAGTTGTTCCACTCGGGGTCGGTCAGGGTGCTGGACACGACCCACTTCTCCATGGCGTTGATGTGGTCCGAGTACGGGTCGCCGGACATCGCGGTCCACACGGGCACGAAGCCCTCGTAGGTGCGGCGGCCGAGCAGCAGCGCATCGCAGCCGAGCAGGAGCTCGGCCTGGATCTGGCCGCCCCGGCCGTCGTCCTGGTGGCGGCCCGACGGCCAGTCCTGCGGGTCCTCAATCACGCCATCGAGGGTGATGTAGGTGGAGTTGATGATGCGTCGCATGAGCGCTCCTCTCGGTACGGGGTGGGTGGGACGGACGCAGCTTCCCAGGGATCGGACCTGCCTGTAAGGTCCGTTTTCGTGGTTGAGTCAAGGACCAATTTGTCGCCGGTCTCCGAGCTGGCCATCGACCTGGACCGCGCGGGGACGGAGGCGCTGCACCACCAGATCGAGGCGTCGCTGCGCGAGCGCATCCGCTCCGGAGCCCTGCCCGCCGGCGTCGCGCTGCCGGCCAGCCGCAGGCTCGCCGGCGATCTCGGGGTCTCGCGTGGCGTGGTGGTCGAGGCCTACGCGCAGCTCGTGGCCGAGGGGTACCTGACCAGCCGCAGCGGCGGCTACACGCACGTGGCGCCCGCTCCCGCCCAGGCGCCCGGCCCGGCACGGCCGGCGGCTCCTGTGCGCACGCGACCTCGCTACCCCACCACCGGCTCCGCTCCGCCGGCCGCCAACCCGTCCGGCGCCCCGTGGCCGGGTCCGACGCGCCCGATCGTCGACTTCGGCTACGGCCGCGGTGACCTCAGCGCCTTCCCGCGCGCGGCCTGGCTGCGCTCCGTGCGCCGCGTGCTCACCTACACGCCTGACGATCGCCTGGGCTATCTCGACGGCCGCGGCGCGCCCGAGCTGCGCTCGGCGCTGGCTGACTACCTCAACCGGGTCCGCGGCACCCACGCCGAGGCCGACACCCTGGTGATCACCAACGGCTACGCGCAGGCAGTCTCGCTCCTGCTGGGGGTGCTGGCGGCGCGCGGCGCGACGGCGCTGGCCGTCGAGGACCCATCGGCCTCCGACGACGCGCGGCCGAGCGCCGAGGCGTTGGGGATGGAGGTCAGCGGCGTGCCCGTGGACGACGACGGCGTGGCGGTCGACGCCGTGTCGGCGCTGCACGCCGACGCGCTGGTCCTCACTCCCTCGCACCAGTGGCCGACGGGTGGAGTGCTGTCGCCCCCGGCACGCGCGGCGGTACTGGCGTGGGCACAGCGGACCGGCGCGCTGGTGATCGAGGACGATTACGACGCCGAGTACCGCTACGACCGCGCGCCCGTCGGCGCCATCCAGGGCCTGGATCCCGACCGGGTGGCCTACGCCGGAACCGCCAGCAAGACGCTGGCGCCCGGCTTTCGCCTCGGCTGGCTGGTGCTGCCGCGCGATCTCGTCGAGCCGGTCGCCGAGGCCAAGCTGCTCGCCGATCGGGGCTCGCCGATCCTGGACCAGCTCACCTTCGCCGACTTCCTCACCCGCGGAGAGTTCGATCGCCACCTGCGCCGCATGCGGCCCGTCTACCGCTCGCGCCGCGACGCCCTGCTGGCCGCGTTGGCGGAGCAGTGCCCCGACGCGCAGCCCGCGGGAGTCGCCGCCGGCCTGCACCTCGTGGCCTGGCTGCCCGCGGACCTCGATGAGGACGAGGTGATCGAGGCCGCGGCCGGCGAGGGCGTGGCGGTGGCGGGCGTCGCTCCATACCGTCTCGCGCCCTCCGCACGGGGCGGGCTCATCTTCGGATACTCGAATCTCAGTGAACGAGCGATCGCCGACGGGGTGTCACGACTGGCGCGGGCCATCGCGGGCCTGCGCCACGCGTGACGCCCGGGCGGGAAGTCTCGGAGCGCGCGACGCCCGGGCGCGGGGACGCCGTGACCACTGAGGCGAGCGCGGGCACCTAGTACCGTCCTGTCTCGACATGTCTTCCTTCGGGTTCGACCCCCAGCGCGCACTGGACCAGCTCAAGAAACTCGCCGCCGACGCGCCGGCGCAGATCGCCGACGGCATCGGGCGCATGGTGCGCGACACCTCGCCGGAGCGGCTGGACCAGCTGATGAAGTCCCCCGCCCGCCGCGCCGTCCTGGACGGGATCTTCTGGCAGATGCCACGCCAGCTCGACGCCAAGGCCGCCGCCAACGTCACGACGACGGTCCGGTGGAACATCACCGGGCGCAGCGACGACGGCGTCGACACCTACCTGCTGGAGGTGGACCGCGGGACCGCGCGGACCAACCGCGGAACCGAGGGGCCCGACCCCAAGCTGACCATCACCATGGACGGCGTCGAGTTCCTGCGCCTGATCAGCGGCAACTCGGACCCGATGGCCGCCTATTTCAAGGGCCGCATCCAGCTCGCCGGCGACATCATGGTCGCCGCCCAGCTCGCCCAGATCTTCAAGATGCCCAGCGGCGGGGCGTCGCCCGAGGATGGGGACGGGCACGGCAACGGCAACGGCGGCGGCGAGCTCGACGACCCGTCGCACTGAGGCTCACCGCGACCCTCGGGCCCGCGGCTACCCTCAGACGTCGTGCACGAGGAGAGGGCGTCGATCGAGCTGCGCGGCGTGGTCAAGCGCTTTGGCCAGATCACGGCCGTGGACGGGCTGGACCTCGTCGTCGCACCCGGGATCTGCTTCGGGCTGCTGGGTCCCAACGGCGCCGGCAAGTCGACGACGATGCGGATGCTCACCGCGCAGACGCTCGCCGACGAGGGCGAGATCCAGGTCCTCGGCTACACCCTTCCCGGCGAGTCAAAGCAGGCGCGGATGGCCATGGGCGTCGTGCCCCAGCTCGACAACCTCGACGTCGAGCTGACCGCCCGGCAGATCCTCGACGTGTTCGCGCAGCTGTACCGCGTGCCGCGTGCTGACCGGACGGCGGCCGTGGAGCGCGCGCTGGACATCGCCAATCTGCGTCCGCGGGCCGACACCATCGTCCGCGACCTCTCGGGTGGCATGCGCCGCCGCCTGCTGGTGGCCCGCGGGCTCATCCACCGCCCCCAGCTGGTGCTGCTGGACGAACCCACGGTCGGCCTTGACCCACAGGTGCGCCAGGAGCTGTGGTCGCTGATCGACGGGCTGCGTGCCGGCGGCGTCACCGTGCTGATGTCGACGCACTACATCGAGGAGGCCGAGCGCCTCGCCGACACCGTGGCCGTGATGTCGGCAGGCCGGATCATCGCCCAGGGGACGCCGTCGCAGTTGGTCAGCACGCACGCCGGCGAAGAGGTGCTGGAGGTCTACGGGCCGCCCGGCGAGCTGGCTGAGCTCGAGGCGCTGGCCATCGAGCGCGGCTGGCCCTACCGGCGCAGCGGGCCGGCGGTGGCCCTGCTCGAGGCCGAGCGGCTCAACGGCGAGGCGCCCGAGGGCGTGCGCCGGCCGGCCAATCTCGAGGACGCCTTCGTGGCGCTCACCGGACAGGAGATCGAATGAGCACGCTGGAGCCGGCCGCCGCCG
>DASXCN010000327.1:0-27244 GCA_036491155.1 Solirubrobacteraceae bacterium
CGCCGTTCGTCCCCGTGGGCGCGGGCGGACCCGGTACCGGGTCATGCTGCCCGCCACCTCGACCCACGCGCGGGGACTGTCACCCACGAGGTCGCTGCGAGCGACGTAGGGCGGACGCACTCGGCATGCCGATCGAACTGCCCTGCGAGGCCGATGTCCACTGCCCCGCGGAGACGATCTTCGACCTCATCGTCGACCTCCGCGGGCAGGAGCGATGGCTGGGGAGGTCGTCGGCGTTTCGCGGGACCCACGAGATCTCCCCGGGGCCGGTGACGCTGGGCACCACCTACCGGGAGCCCGGGCCGTTGGGGGTTCGCCACGGCGAGGTCGTGGAGTTCCAGCGGCCGACCGGCGTCGCCTTCCATCAGCCGATGACCGGCCGCCTCCACACCGGGACGATCGATGTCCTCCTGCGCTACGCGCTCACCCCGGACGGCGACGCGACGCACGTGCGCCGCGTGGTGGCGCTGGAGATTCCGCGATGGCTGAAGCCGCTGTCGCCGCTGCTGGTGCGCGCCTTCGCGCATGAGAGCCGGCGCACGCTGATCGCGCTCAAGGCCCACGCCGACACCCTCCACTAGTGTCGTCCGGCGCGTATCGCGAGCTGCTCCGCTCGCCGGCGGTGCGCTGGCAGGCCCTCGGTGGCCTGCTGGCCCAGACGACCCAGGGCGCGGGCGCCATCGGGATCATCCTCGTCATCCGCGGACACCGGGGCTCGCTGGCCCTCGCCGGCGCGGTGGTGGGCGCGGTGTCGATCGCCGGCGGGCTGGCGCGTCCGGTCCAGGGGCGGTTCATCGACCGCCGCGGCCCTCGCGGGCTGGTGGCGGCGACCGGCATCGTGCATCCCGCGGCGGTGGCCGCGATCGTCGGGCTGGCCGATGCGCATGCCGCCGGCGTCGTACTCGTGGCCCTGGGTGTGCTGGCCGGCGCGTCGCTGCCGCCCGTCTCCACCTGCATGCGGGTGGCGTGGGGTGCCGCCAGCGGCGCGGGCGACCGGACGTCCGCGTACAGCCTCGTCTACCTCACCCAGGAGCTGGCGATCCTCGCCGGCCCGCTCCTGCTCTCCGTCGTCGTGGCCGCGTCCGGGCCCTCGGCGGCCCTCTTGACGGTGGCAGGGGTGACCGGTCTGGGAACCCTGGGGTTCGCCGCCTCGCTCCCGTCCACGCTGGAGCGCAGCGCGACCTCGCCCCTCGAGCGCGGGGGGGCGGTGCTGCGCGCCGCCGGGATGCGCGCGCTCCTCCCGGCCGCGGCGCTCGTGGGGGCGGTCATCGGAGCGGTGGAGGTCGGCATCCCGACCTTCGCCACCGAGCACCACGCGCCGGCGGCCAGCGGACTGCTCATCGCGATGCTGTCCATCGGGGGCATCGTGGGGGCCTCCATCTACGGGGCTCGGCGCTGGGGGCTCTCCCCCGCCCGGCGGTTGATCGCGCTGCTGGCGGCCCTCACCGTGGCCACCACCCTGACCGTCGCAGCTCCGGGGTTGGTCGTCCTGGGCGCCACGCTCGCCCTCGTCGGGCTTCCGCTCAATCCCAGCCTGACCACCGTGTCGCTGCTTCTGGACTCGCACGTGTCGGCGGTCAGCGCCGCGGAGGCGTTCGGCTGGCTGTCGACGGGCATCGCGGGCGGCACCGGGCTGTCAAGCGCGGTGGCGGGCGCCGTCACCCATCCGGGAGACCCGCGGCCGGCGTTCGTGGTGGCCGCGATCGCGGCGGGCGCAGCGACCGTGCTCGTCGCTGCTACGCGGCGCACCCTGGCGGCGAGACGCGTGCGCGGCTAGGCGGGCCGCGGGGCGGCTAGGCGGGCCGCGGAGCGGCTAGGCGGGCCGCGCCGCCCGGCTCACACGCGGTAACGCAGGCCGTCGAGCGCGATGTCGAGGATGCGCTCGATCTGAGCCGTCTCAGAGCCCTGGATCTTGGCGATGCCACCGACCATCTGGATGATGTCGGAGAGATTGATCTCCGGCCGCACCACCCCGGCCTCCTGAGCGCGCGCCAGCAGCGGCTCGCCGGCTTCGTACATCAACGTGCGGCAGCTCTTGAACAGCGGCGCCTCACGGTCCATGTAGTCCAGGAGCTCATGGGCCAGCGCCTGCTTGGTGGCCATATAGCCGACGAAGCGACGCAGCCAGCTCACCAGCGCGTCCCACGGTTCCAGGTCGTCGACCTCGCCGGCGGCGCGGCACAGGCCGTCCAGCTCGCCTACGTAGACCGCCTCGAGCAGAGCCTGGCGGTTGGGGAAGTTGCGGTACAGCGTGCCGATCCCGACCTCGGCCCGGCGGGCGATCTCCTCCAGCGAGGTGGAGGTTCCGCCCTCGGCAAAGGCCTCGCGCGCGGCCGCGATGACCTTGTCGTAGTTGCGGCGCGCGTCGGCCCGCTTGGGGCGGGCGACGAGGATCTCGGTGGGGGTATCGGTGGCGCTCATGGGTCCAGTGGGGAAATCTCGCTTGACAAACCGGAGGGGCCCTCCGCTATAGTAACCGGAGGTTGCCTCCACATAGTTCTGGAGGTGGCCTCCATTTTACCACCGACCCATCCGCCCCCACAACTCTTCGGACTGCATGAACCTCACATCCACACCCGCATCCATCCCCACCAGCGACCGCCGGTGGATGGCCCTCGTGGTTGTCTGCCTGGCGCAACTCATGATCGTGCTCGACACGACGATCGTGAATGTCGCCCTGCCATCGATCCAGCGCGACCTGCATTTCAGCCAGGGCAACCTCACCTGGGTCGTCAACGCCTTCCTGCTCACCTTCGGCAGCTTCCTGCTGCTCGCCGGCCGGCTCGGTGATCTGATCGGCCGCAAGCGCGTGTTTCTCTCGGGCCTCGTCGTCTTCACCATCGCCTCGATGCTGTGCGGCGCCGCCCCCAGCCAGGGCTTCCTCATCGCCGCCCGCTTCGTCCAGGGCCTCGGAGCCGCGATGCAGGCCTCGGTGATCCTGGCCATCATCGTCACCGAGTTCCCCCAGCCACGCGAGCGCGCGCGGGCAATGAGCGCCTACGTGTTCACCGCCGTGGCCGGCGGTTCGCTGGGCCTCCTGGCCGGCGGAGTACTCACCGAGGCGCTGAACTGGCACTGGATCTTCTTCGTCAACCTTCCCATCGGCCTGGCCGCCATGGCCTTCGGCCGCATCCTCATCCCCCAGGATGACGGCATCGGCCTCGAGCACGGAGTCGACTGGCTCGGCTCGGTCCTGGTCACGCTGTCGCTGATGACCGCCGTGTACGCAATCGTCCAGGTGACCAACCATGGCTGGGGCTCGTCGCAGGTCCTCGGCTTCGGCGGCCTCGCCGCGGTCCTCATGGGCCTCTTCATCACCCTGGAGGCACGGATCGAGAACCCGATCATGCCCCTGCGCATCCTGCACCTGCACGGCCTGGTCACATCGAGCGTCGTGCGCGGGCTGCTGGTGACCGGGATGTACTCGACCTTCTTTTTGGGCACGCTGTACCTGGAGCATGTGCGCCACTTCAGCGCCCTGCAGACCGGCCTGGCCTTCCTGCCGTGGACGGTCACGGTCGGGATCCTCTCGACGGGCGTGACCGCCCGTCTGGTTGAGCGCTTCGGACAGATGCGCGTGCTCGTGCCCGGGCTGGTCGGCGTGATCGCCGGGCTCCTGCTCATGCGGAGCGCCGGTGCGTCGACCAGCTTCTTCCCCACGGTGTTCTTCGCCAACTTCCTCATCGGGCTGGGCATCGGCAACGCTTTCATGCCGCTGCTCCAGATCGCGATGGCCGACGTTCCGGCGCAGGACGCGGGGCTGGGCTCGGGCATCATCAACGTCTCTCAGCAGGTGGCCGGCGCGCTGGGGCTCGCGGTGCTCGGCACCGTCGCCACCAGCCACTCCAAGACGCTGCTGGCCGAGCACCACAGCGTCGTCGACTCGCTGATCGGCGGCTACCACCTCGCCTTCGGGATCGGCGTGCTCGCCGTCGTCGCCGCCATCGCGACGGCGGTGGTGCTGCTGCGCAGCCCGGTGTCGGAGGAGACCGAGGAGCGCGCCGAGGCAGTGGCGCTCGTCACCGAGGAGCCGTCAATCCCCTTTGAAAGGCAGGCTGCATGACACCCACCACATCCACGGTTCCCCCTCGGCGGCCCGGGGCTCCTGTGACCACCCGTCCCAGCATCGGGGGCCTGCCGCCGCGGCGGCCGTCTCCGCAGCGCGAGGTGATCCGGCTGGCCGAGGCGGTCCGCAGGGAGGCGGCGGCGTTCGACGCCGGCCGTCGCCTGCGGCGCACCGGGCGGGTCAGCCTGCCGGTGCGGACCCGGGCGCACGACCCGGGCGCCTGGCCGCGCTGAACGACGCATCGGCGCCGCGCCTCACCCCGACGGGGCGCGGCGCCCTACGCGGCCGGGGCGATGACCGCCTGCGACTGGGTGGTGTGCGAGAGCGGCTTGCCCGCGTCGTCGTGGATCTCGGTCTGTACGACGATGACCGAGCGCCCCACCCGCCGCGGCCGCGCCGTGGCGGTGGCGTGACCCTCGCGCAGTCCGCGCAGGAAGTTGGTCGTCGAGGAGATCGTCGCCGTGCCGGCCCCGGCGGGCAGATTGAGGAAGGCGCACACGCCGCCGAGGCTGTCGGCGAAGGCCATCAGCGCTCCGCCGTGGCGCTGGCCGCGCACGCTTGACCCCGCCGCGCCGGCCTAGCCCAGCGGCTTGGCGAACCAGTGCTCCGCGTAGGGCTCGTCGTTGAAGGGCGGGACCTCGGCGTACCCGGCTGAGCGGTACAACGCGATCGCCTCCACCAGCGCCGCGTTGGTCTCCAGCCGCGCGGTCCCCGCGCCGCTCTCGAGGGCGATCCGCTCGAGCTCGCGCAGCAGGCGCCGCCCGATGCCCAGTCCGCGGGCCGACTCGACCACCCACATGCGCTTGATGTCAGACGGGCCGCCCGCGAGGTGCTTGACCGCGCCACAGCCAATCGGCTCCCCGTTGAGGTAGGCCACGACAAAGGCGCCGGCGGGAGCCCGGACCTCGTGCGGCTCGGCGGTGGAGCCGCTGCGGGGATCGAAGGGCCTGTCCGAGCGCCGGCTTAGCTCGGCGTAATAGGCGCGCAGGCAGCGCCGAGCGTCCGGGTGCTCGGGGTCGACGAGCCGGGTCTGCACCAGCGAGACCGTGATGAGGCGTTCGACCGAGCGCATGGCCGTCACCAGCTGCTCGCGCTGCGCCGGCTCGAGCGGCGCAAGGATCGAGCGGGCGAGTTCGTCGCTGCGGTCGTCCAAAACCCCCCGCTCCCGCAGCCCCGCGGGCGTCAGGCGCGCCAAGCGGATCCGGGCATCGGCGGGACTGGGGCGCACCTCGATGAGCCCGTCGGCCTCCAGCAGACGCAGCACCCGGCTCAGCTGCCCGGAGTCGATGTCCAGCTGGGCTCGCAGCGCGCGGACCTCGGCGCCCTCCACGCCGATCTCCCACAGCACCCGGCACGCGGAGAGCGGCCGAGACCGCGACAGGTAGTGGTCGCTCAGGGCGCCGACGCGCTGGGTCACCGCCCGGTTGAAGCGACGGACCTGCTCAACCTCGCGGTCGGCCTCGACGATGGTTGTGGCCGGTCCGGACGTCATCCTCTGATAATAGTCAGAGAGTCAAATCACGCCGTAGTGGGTGGACGCCGCGTATGAGACGCTGCCGGCGCGCCTGTCCGCGGGCGACCGGCGGGAGCTGCGCCGGGCTTTTTGGAGCGCGTGGTTCAGGGCGACAGATCGCCCGGCAACGTCAGCTCCGCGGCCCGAGCCGCGGCCTCGCCTCGATTGCGCGCGCCGAGCTTGCGCAGGACAGCCGAGACGTGATGGTCCACCGTCTTCTCCGACACGACAAGGCGCGCGGCGATCTCGGCGTTGCGCCGGCCCTCGGCCAGGAGCGCAAGCACGTCCAGCTCGCGCGGCGTCAGTCCGGCGGGGTTGGCGCGTGTCGTCGCTCGCGGACCGCGCGGCACGCCGCGGATGCCTGACGCGCGCAGGCGCCGAGCGACGAGCGCCGCGGCCGCTCCGGCACCCATCGCCGCGAGTTGAGCATGCGCGCTCTGCAGGGCGTCGACCTCGCCGGAGTCGTACCTGGCCAGCGCCGCCTCGTACGGGCACCCGCGTTCGTCCCAGATCCCGGCGGCCCGATCGGCATGGCCGGAGACCTGGAGGCTGTAGGGCGGCTCTGTCGCGGCCGCCGGCTCCTGCTCCAGGCCGGCACGCCAACGCCACAGCGCCATCTCGCCGAGGAAGGATGGCTCGGCGCGCTCGAGCGCCAGCGCAAAGGCCTCGTCGGTCTCAGCGGCGATCTCGCCGGGCCGCCCTTCGAGCCATGCCGCCTCGGCCCGCGCCGCCGCCACGCGCGCGAGGTACTGGAGCTCGCCCACGCTCCGGGCCACCTCACGGGCCTCGTCGAGCAGCGGCCAGCAGTCAGGATCTCCGCGGCGCGCGCGCACGAGCGCCAGCACGAGGAGGGCGTCCTGGCGCGGACCGGTCACGCCCGCCGGCGGCTCGGCGACGATCGCGGCGGCGGCATCGGCGGCCGCGGTGAGATCGCCCTGGGCCAGCCGCGACTCGGCCTGGCCGCAAACGAGGTAGCTCAGCCAGGCGTCGAGCCCGTGCTCCCGGCAGTACTCGGTCCCCGCAGCGCAGCATTTGTCAAAGCGCGCCCAGTCCCGGCGCCGGCTCAGGACCGCGCAGAGGTTGACGTAAGCGCGTCCGGCCTCGGTCGCCACCCCGCCCTCGACGGCCAGGGCGATGGTGCGCTCGAGCTTCTCCCTGCCCGCGTCGTTCCCGCGTGCGAACTCGACGGTGCCCATGTTGTTGAGCGCCCACGCCTCGGCTTCGACGTCGCCGATACGCCGCGCCAGTGCATGCGCCTGACGCCCGCGGTCGGTCGCCTCGTCGACGAGGTCGGCGCGCATCGCGATCTCGGACAGCCCGGCGTAGGCCAGGGCGAGCTCCCGGCCATGTGTCACCTGCTCCAGCAGCGCGACCGCCTCCAGGCCGGCCAGGCGACCCTCGGCCGGCCGACCCATGCAGATGAGCATCCCCTCGCGCCGTCGCTGGGTCTCCCCCTGCTTGACCGGGTCGCCGCGTCGACGGTGGATGGCGAGCGCCTCGTCGAGGGCCTCGAGCGCGGGGCGGCGCATGTCGGTGAGGAAGCTCTCGTCGGCAAAGCACTGGAGCAGTTCCGCGCGTGTCGCGGGCTCGGCGTCGCCGGCACAGCGCAGCGCGCGGGCGTACTGGTCCTGCGCCTCCCGGTGGGCGCCGAGCGAGGCGGCGTGCCGCGCCGCCGCAGGCGCGAAGCGCAGCACGGCCGGCGCGTCGCCGGCCGCTTCGGCGTGATGGGCCAGCCGCGCCAGATCGGGCGCGCCGCTGCTGGGTTCAGACAGCGCGGTGATCGCGCGGCGATGCAGCGCGACGGCCCGATGCGGCGCCAGCGACTCCTCCACCGCACGGCGCGCCAACTCGTGGCGGAAGGCGACGCCGCCACCCTCGGCGGTGAGGATGCCCGAGCTCAGGCACTCGTCGAGGGCGTCGAGCCCGCCATCGGCGAGTGCTTCCAGCAGCGACAGGTCGACCCGCTGGGGGATGACGGCGACGGTGTCGAGCAGCTCATGGGCACCCGCGCTGAGCGGCGCCGCCCGCGCCAGGACGGCATCGCGGATGGTGGCGGGCACGCGTTCGGTCTCGGCCGCCACCGCTTCGGTGACGAAGAACGGATTGCCGCGCGTCTGAACGAACAACTCCTCGGCATCCAGTCGCGATCCCTGCGCCAGCGAGGCCACCGCCTCAGCGGACAGGTCCGCCAGTTCGATGCGGGTGATCGGCGCATCGCTGGTCAGCTCGCCGACAACGAGCCGCAACGGATGAGTGCGCGCGACCTGTTCTGAGCGGTAGCTGCCGATGACCAGCGCGGGCACAGACTCCGCGCGCCGTCCGACCAGCCGCACGACGTCGAGGGTGGCCTCATCGGCCCAGTGCAGGTCCTCCAGGACCAGCACCGTCGGCCCTGGCTCCTCGAGCTCGCGCAGCAGGGCCGCCGCAACATCGTGAGGCTTGGCTCCCTCCGCCACCAGGGCGCCGAGCTCGCCGCGCGAATCGCGGGCGATGTCGAGCAGCGGCCCGAGCGGCCGTGGGGTGAAGAGCGGGTCGCACGCGGCCCATAGCACCCGTGCCCTGGGCACGCCCGGGTCGTCCCGGAACCGCCGGAGCAGCGCCGTCTTGCCGATGCCCGCCTCGCCACGGACGAGGATGAGATGGCCACGCCGGTCGCGCGCGACCTCGGCGAGACGGTCGCGAAGCACGGCGAGGTCGTGCGACCGCTCCAGGAGGTCCACGACCCCGATCGGCGCCGGGTGGCGCGCTGGCCCCATGCGCGGATCATCGCCCCGTGCCGCCGGCGTTGCAACCCTGTACGAAGGTCACGAGCCTTTCACAGCGGCACGCCGGGCCGCACCTAGACTCGCGCTCGACCGCTGGCAGGAACCAATAGGAGGCAGGCGTGCGGACGACATCTCTCTGTGGCCCGGCGATGAGCCGTGCCTGCATTTTCGGCGCGGCCGCGTTGGCCGCGGGCGCTCTCGGCGTCGGCGCGGGCACCGCTCAGGCCTCGGCGCGCCACGGCGGCCCGGCACCGGATCCCGGCGTCTTCATCCACGAGATTCACTGGAGCGCGACCTCGCCCGCCCGTGGAGTGCAGCTGCTCAACGGGACCTTCAGCGACCCGGCCGCCCATCCGTCGTGGACGGTGACGATCCAGGCGCCGGCGCACAGCCCGTTCGACGGCAGCCTAGAGGTGGCCGAGGCCGGGAGCAGCGCGTGGGCGCAGGAGACCGAAGCGGCGCTGACCGCCGACGGGTTCACCCCGACCGCGACGGCGATCGACTGGCCGAGCTACGCCGACGACCCGCGGGGGTTCCTCGGGATACGCGTCCGCGCCGGCGAGTTCGCGACCAACGCCGCGGCCACCGTGCAGGCAGCGACGCTGACCGCGGATGGCTTTCACCCACTCGTCGAGTGGGAGGGCTTTGACCCTGAGCACGGGCCGGACGCGGAGCTGCTGCACGCCGCCATCGTGGACCCGCACGTCTTCGCCGGCCGCGTGGAGGCCATCCACGGGACCGCGGTCGCCGGCCGCGCCACGGCGGCCGCGCAAGCCCAGCAGGTGGGGGCGCTGGCGGCGGTCAACGGGGGCTTCTTCACCATCGACGCCCCGCTCGCCGCGGTGGCGGGGGTGCCCACCGGCCTCGGTGTCTATGACGGCAAGCTCGAGTCGCTGGCCAACAGCGCCCGCGCCGACCTGGTGCTCGACGGCCGGGCCCCGGCCCGGATCGAGAACCTGACCTCGTCCGCACAGCTGCGCGCCGGCGGCGCCTCGGCGCCGATCCTGGGCATCAACCGGCTCCCGGGCAGCAACGAGGACTGCGGCGCGCCGGGCTTTGCCCCCACCGACGAGCCGCGGCAGGGCACGATCTGCACCGGGAGCAACGACCTCGTCCTCTTCACCCCCGAGTTCGGCGCGCCACTGCCGACCGGAACCGCGACGCAGGCGCTGCTCGACGCCGGCGGCCGGGTGGTATCGATCGGAGCCGCCGGCGGCGCTCTGCCCGCGGGGGGCTCCGCGCTGCAGGCGATCGGGACCGACGCGACGTGGCTCACTTCGCACTTGGAGGTCGGCCGGCGGATCGACGTCGAGGAGGCACTGCACCGGCTCCACGGCGGGCCGTTCCCACTCACCGGTCAGACCAGCATCGTCAGCGCCGCGCCGATCCTGCTCCGCGACGGGCGCACCGACATCGACGCCTTCCGCGAAGGCGTGTTTGACCCGCGCGATCTCAACAACTACAGCTTCAGCGCCGACCGCCACGGCCGGACGTTCGCCGGCGTCGACCGCCGCGGGCGGCTCATCCTCGTCACCGCCGACGGCATCCCCGGCGTCAGCGAGGGCCTGACCCTGACCGAGGAGGCCGAGCTGATGCGCTCGCTGGGCGCGGTGGACGCGATGAACCTCGACGGCGGCGGCTCGACGAGCTTCGTCGTCAACGGCCAGACGATCAACCACCCGTCTGACGCCACCGGCGCGCGGCCGGTCGGCGACAGCGTGGTGATCGTCCCCTAGCGAAAGCGGAGCCGGGCTCGCGCGGGCTCGCGCTACGCGAGCTCGGCGACGGCCTCCAAGAGGCGGTCCACGTCGGCAGCGGTGTTGTAGAGCACCAGGCTCGCCCGCACCGCCCCGCCTGAGTCCTGCAGATCGAAGCGGCCCATCAGCTCATAGGCGTAGTTGTCGCCGTTCCACACCGACACGCGACGCTGCGCCAGGTGCTCGGCGACGGTGAGCGGCGTGTGACCGTCGACGGTCAGCGACAGGGTCGAGGTCCGCCGCGCCGGCGCGGGCAGGACGCGGACGCCGGCGATCGAACCCAGCCCGTCCAGCGCCTGGCGCAGCAGCCCGGCGAGGTACTCCTCCACCGCCGTCAGCGCGGCCACCAGCCGGTCCCGGCGCGAGCCGCCGGCATCGGTGAGGCCGGCCAGCCACTCCACCGCCGCGGTGATCCCCGCCAGTAGCTCGAAGGCCGGGGTCCCGCGCTCGAAGCGGTCGGGCACGTCGTCGGACGCCGGGGCGAGCTTGGCCGGCATTACGCGCTCCAGCAGCGCCGGGTCGGCGACGAGCGCCGCGGCGTGGGGACCGAAGAGCTTGTAGGTGGAGAAGGCGTAGAAGTCGGCGCCCAGAGCGCGCATGTCGGTGGGAACGTGCGGCGTCGCGTGCACCCCGTCGACGTAGACCAGCGCGCCCGCGGCGTGCGCCCGGTCGGCGATGGCGCGCACCTCGGGCCGGCTTCCGATGGCGTTGGAGGCCGCGGTCACGGCGACCAGGCGGGTTCGCTCGCCAACCACCTCGTCGAAGACCGCAGCGGGCAACTCCCCCGTGCGCGGGTCAAACTCGGCCCAGCGCACCGTCGCCCCCGCGCGCTGGGCGGCGATCACCCACGGGCGGATGTTGGCGTCGTGATCGAGCGAAGTGACCACGATCTCGTCGCCGTGAGACCACTGGCGTGACAGGGCGTCGGCGACGTGGAAGGTCAGCGTCGTCATGTTGGGGCCCAGCACCGCGCCCTCGGCCCATCCGTTGACCAGATCGGAGACGGCGCGCCGCGCCTCCTCCACGATCGCGGTGCTGCGTTCGCTCGCCGCAAACACACCATGCACATTGGCCATGCCGTCGCGCAGAGCCGCGGCGATGGCCTCGATGACCGCCGCCGGGACCTGGGTGCCCGCGGCGCCGTCCAGCGACGCCCAGCCGTCGGCGAGGCCCGGGAACTCGGCGCGGATGTCATCGATGGACCGGTTCAGCGCGCTCATCGGCGCCGTATTGTGCCTGGCCCCGGTCGGCTCAGCCGTCCCGCCGGCCATGACGGGCGTCACCGACTGATGAACGCCCCGTGAACGGCGTGACGATTCGCCACCACCGGCGCCCGCCGCCTGCCACGATCCCGGGATGGCCCCCGAGGGACAGCGCTCGATCCTGATCGTCGACGACGAGCCGACCATCGTCGAAGTCGTGGCGCGGTATCTCGAACGCGCCGGATACGCCACCCGGACGGCCGCCAACGGCGAGCAGGCCCTGGAGGCCGCCGCGCAGGAGCGGCCGGATCTCGTGGTCCTCGATCTGATGATGCCGGGCATCGATGGGCTGCGTGTGATGCGGCGGCTGCGCGACCAGGCCTCCGAGCCGGTGGGAGTGATCCTGCTCACCGCGCGCGGCGAGGAGTCCGACCGCGTCACCGGGTTGCGGCTCGGCGCCGATGACTACGTGGTCAAGCCGTTCTCGCCGGTGGAGCTCGTAGCCCGCGTGGACGCGGTGCTACGGCGCGTGGACAAGCCCGAGGGCGATGACGTCGGGATCCTCGAGCTCGGCGACATCCGGATCGACCCGGTCGCACGGCAGGTGTTTGCTCGCGGCGAGGAGATCCTGCTCACCCAGCGGGAGTTCGACGTCCTGCTGTTCATGGCCCGCCACCCGTTGCAGGTGTTCTCGCGAGAGCAGCTCATGGACGCCGTGTGGCAGTACTCGTTCTACAGCGACACCTCGACGGTCACCGTCCACATCCGCAGGCTGCGCGCCAAGCTCGAGGCCGACGCGTCCCGGCCCACCCACATCCAGACGGTGTGGGGGCTGGGATATCGCTTCGTGCCATGAGCCTTTTCGCGTACCTGCGAAGCGGCGCGGTCGCGCGCGCACGCTCCGCCGCGGGATCGCTGTCCCGCCAGTTCGCCATTGCCGTCGGCCTGGCCATCGCGCCGGTGCTGATCGCGCTCGTGGTGTTCGGCTGGCTCATGGTCATCTCCGGCGACGCCGCGGGCGAGATCGCCGCGATCGTCGTCGCCGCCGGGGCCGTGGCCATCGCCGGGGCCCGCCTGTTCGCCCGCCAGATCGCCGCCGACGTGTCGGCGATCCGCCACGGCGTCGACGCCGTGGCCCACGGTCGCCGGGATGTCACGATCGCCACCGCTGCCCACGACGAGCTGAGCGGGCTGGCGGAGTCGGCCAACACGATGATCGCCCAGCTGGCAGCCGAGGAACACGCGCGCACGCAGTCAGAGGACGCGCGGCGCAATCTGGTCGCGGCCGTCTCCCACGACCTGCGCACCCCGATCACGTCGCTGCAGTTGCTCACCGAGGCGATCGGCGACGACATCGTCGACGGCGAGCATCGCCGCGCGTACGTCGACCGGATGCGCACCCACATTGGTGCGCTCAGCGCCCTCATCGATGACCTGTTCGAGCTTTCACGGCTGGAGGCCGGCGACATCACGTGGTCACTGCACCAGGTCGAGCTGCACGAACTGGTGCAGGAGACGATCGAGGCCATGCGCGTCCAGGCCGATGCCAAGGGGGTCCGCGTCAGCGCCACGGTGCCGGGTGACCTCGTCCCGGCGCGGGCCAATCCCGAGAAGATCCAGCGCGTGCTGTTCAACCTCATTCAGAACGCGATCCGCCACACCCCGGCCGACGGCAGCGTGGTGGTCCGGGCCGAGCCGTCCGCGGCCGGCGTGGAGATCGAGGTGGCGGACACCGGGAGCGGCATCGTGGCCGCCGATCGCGCCGCGGTGTTCACCGCGTTCTATCGGGGCGGCACCGACGCGGCCCGCTCGGGCGAGGGGGCCGGCCTGGGGCTGGCGGTCTCCCGGGCCATCGTCGAGGCGCACGGCGGCCGTATCTGGCTCGCGGACTCGCCGAACGGCACCCGCGTTCGCTTCAGCCTGCCGGCCACGAGCGCGTAAGAATCACGTAATCCATTAACGGTCCCTTCCGGTCTGGGCGAATCCGTTGCCCACCGGCCGGCGCGGTGCTCCAATGAGTGGCGCCCGGTCCACCACACGACCGGCCCACCCTCCAAACCCTTCATCTCCAAGGAGAGACATGCATCCTTCGCTGCGCGCTGCGGCGCGCCTGCCCGTGCTCGCCGCCGGGCTCACCCTGGCGCTCACCGGCGTCGCCGGTGCCCACGCCGGGCCGAGGTCAGACCACCACCGGCCCAGTCCCGTGGTCGGCCATCTCTACGTCAACGACAACACCGCTCCTGAGAACACGATCGCCGGCTTTGACCGCCACGCCGACGGGTCGCTCACCCCGATCGCTGGGTCGCCATTTGCCACCGGCGGCGCCGGCACCGGATCGGTGATCGGCTCCCAGGGCGCGCTTCAGCTCACCGCGGGCGGGCGGGCCCTGCTGGCCGTCGACCCGGGCAGCAACGACGTCTCTGAGCTGCTGGTCGGCCGAGACGGCCGCCTGTCGCCACTGCGGGGCGGAACGGTCTCCTCGCAGGGCAACGAGCCGGTGAGCATTGCCGTGGTCCGCGGTCTCGTCTACGTGGCCAACGCCGGCGCGGGAGGGAGCAACTACGCCGGTTTCAGCTTCGACCGGTTCGGGCGCCTGCACCCGATTCCCGGGGCCACCTTCCCGCTCCCCGACACCGCGCAGCCCGGCGACGTCCTCATCAACTCGACCGCGACCAAGCTCGTCGGCACGCGCGTCGGCACGTCTGAGATCGACAGCTTCGCCATCGACCCCCGCGGCCGGCTGCACGCCGCGTCCGGCTCGCCGTTCACAGCACAGGGCCTCGGCCCGTTCGGGAGCGAGTTCAATCCGGTCGACCCTGACCAGGTGTTCGTGTCAAACGCGCACGGGGGCCCGGGGGCAGGCACGGTGTCGGCGTTTAGCGACGGCCCCGGCGGCGTCCTGACGTCGATCGGCGCCTCGCCGTTCCCCAACCAGCAGACCGCCCCGTGCTGGGTGGAGATCAGCCGCGACGGGCGTCACCTGTTCACGGTGAACACCGCGGTCCCGAGCATCTCGAGCTACCGCATCCGGCGCGACGGGACGCTGCGCCTGATCGGCAACACGCCGTTCGCCGGCGCCAACGCCTCCGGCCTGGCTCCGCAGGACGCGCGGCTGAGCCCTGACGGATCCACGTTGTGGGTGGTGGACAGCAAGGGCGACGCGGTCAGCGGATTCGCCGTGAACGGCGGCGGCGGCGTGACCCAGATCACGCCGGCGCAGACGGCGCTGCCCGCCGGGGCGACGCCGTTCGGGGTCGTCGTCAACTAGGGACGCAGGTCCGGTCGCGTCGCGGTGGGGCGCCCGCGACGCGGCTGGGCCGGGGGGCGCCCGGCCCGTGGGCACCCAGAGGAACGTTACGCGGCGGCCTGGTCCCCGTCGACGAGGTGTTGCGCTGTCTCATTGGTCCAGGCGAGCGCCTCGAGATAGTGCTCGGGAGCTCTGGCGACGAGCGTGCGGGCGCGGCGGAACTCCCCTTCCTCCATCGCCACGACGCAGTCGAGCAGGCGCCCGGACCCGGTCCGGTTGACGAGCGCCTCACGCATCTCCGGCGGGAAGGGGAGCGACTGCACGACGCTGCTCATCGGCCGGTCGGTGAGGGCGTCGACCACGGAGAACAGGCCCAGCGCGAAGAGCTCAGAGCCCGGCGCGCCCTCGCTCTCGCCCTCGCCTGTGAGCTGGCAGAACCGGGCGCGGACCAGTGCGGTGATGAACAGCTCGCGCGGCTTGCCGCCGATCTGGGCGAGGATCATCATCGTCGTCCAGCTCCGCACGTTGTCGATGCCCAGCATGGCCACGGCCTGCATCACCGTGCTCACCGGCTGGCGCAGGCTGAAGTAGGCGGAGTTGATGTAGCGCAGCAGCCGGTAGCTGAGCGCGACGTCGGTCGAGATGACGCGATCCAGCGCGGCGAGGTCGACGGCGGGATCCTGGACGTCGGCGGCGAGCTTGAGCAGCGCCAGTTGGTTGGGCGCCACCGAGGTGCCCTCGATGATCTCGGGCCGGCAGAAGAAGTACCCCTGGAAGAGGTGGCAGCCGGCGGCCAAGGCGATCTCGAAGTCGGCGTGGTCCTCGAGCTTCTCGGCCACGAGCGTCAGGTGGTGGCGCGAGAGATCCCGGGCGAGGCTCGTCAGCCCCTCGGGGCCCAGTGCGCGGAGGTCGAGCTTGACGATGTCGACCTTCGGCAGCAGCGGCTCGATGTCGGGCGTGAGCGTGAAGTCGTCGAGTGCGATCTGGTACCCCCCGCTACGTAGCTTGGCCAGCGCGTCGATCAGTGCGTCGTCGACGAGCTGGTCCTCGAGAAGCTCGAGGACGACGCGGTCCGGGGGAATCGTCTCGGCCAGCCCTCCCAGCACGAACTCGCGCGTGACGTTGATCCACGCCCGGCGCGCGTCGACGAGGATCTCGAGCTCGATCTCGGTCATCGCCCGCAACGAGACCCGCGCCGTGGCCAGCTCGTCGTCGCGCACGTTCGCGTGATCAGATCCGGCTTCCCGATACAGCAGCTCGTAGCCCACCGCGGTGAGGTCGACGTCAAGGATCGGCTGCCGCGCGAGGAGAACCTCGTTCATTGGTGACGAATCGGTCATCCAGTCAGAAACCAGTAATCGCCGGGACGCAATGCACCTGAAAGCCAGACGATCGTCCAGGCGACAACCTTTCGTACTGCCGGCGAGAATGTAACCAGGAGTTGGTAACCCATGGCCCGTGTGCTTGTAGTCGATGACTGCTGGACGTCACCATGCCGGAGAAGATCGGGCTGGAGGCGGTCGACAAGGCGCTGGCCTGAGGGCGGCGCGAGCCGTCAGGGCTTGAGCTTGTGCCCGCTGTGAAACAGCCAGGCGCTCCAGGCCACCGTCAGCGCCGCCAGCGCCGCGGTGATGCCCAGGGCGATGCCGACCGGCACGTCGCTGGTGCCCAGGAAGCCGTAGCGCACTGCCTGCACGAGGTAGAAGATCGGGTTGGCGTGTGAGACCTCGCGCCACGGCGAGGGCAGCGTCGAGACCGAGTAGAAGACCCCGCCGAGGAAGCTGAGCGGCACGATCAGGATGTTCTGGACAAAGCCGGCGTGGTCCCAGGTCTTGGCGTAGATGCCGATCACCACGCCCAGCGAGGCGAAGAGGGTCAGCCCCAGCGCCACGCCGAGCACCAGCACCAGCGGGTCGTTGACCGGGACGTGGGTGATGGGCAGCGCCAGCGCCAGCAACGCGATGCCGATGAGCAGGGCGCGCACCACCCCGCCGAGCGACAGGCCCAGGTTGATCTCCCAGTTGCGCATGGGCGAGGCCAGCACGTCGTTGAGGTAGCGGTCAAAGCGCGCCTGGAACACCGATGAGGAGTTGTTGGTGTAGGCGGCCTGGACCATGGCCATGGTGATGAGCCCGGGCACGATGAACGCCCGGTAATCGAAGCCGTCGACGTGGCGGATGCGCCCGCTCAGCGAGAGGCCGAAGACGAGGATGAACAGAAACGACGCCATCACCGGAGCGGCCACGGTCTGGGTCCAGAGCTTGAGGACGCGCAGGACCTCCCGGCCGGCCAGGGAGATGAGCCCGCGCCGGCGCTCCAAGAGACTCGCGCCGGCGGGCGAGTGGCGCTCGTCGATGGTGGTGGAGGCGCTCACGCCGCCGCCATCGCCTTCACGTACACGTCGGCCAGCGAGTCGGCCTCGAAGCTCTCCCGCAGCGCGGTCGGGCTGTCACGGGCCAGCAGGCGGCCGCCGCGGATGAGCGCCACGTCCTGGCAGAGCTCCTCGGCCTCCTCCAGGTAATGGGTGGTGAGCAGGATGGTGGTCCCCTCCTCGTGCAACCGCCGGATGTAGCGCCACAGCTCGATGCGGAGCTCGAAGTCCACCCCGGCGGTCGGCTCATCGAGGATGACCAGCCGTGGCTCGTGCATGAGCGCGCGCGCCAGCAGCAGGCGACGGCGCATCCCGCCTGACAGGTTCGGCGCCCGCACGCCCGCCTTCGAGCGCAGGTCGAACACGTCCATCATCTCCCGCGCGCGGCGCACGGCATGGGGCCGGCTCATCCCGTAGTAGCCGCCGTGGTAGACGAGCGTCTCCTCCACGTTGAGGAAGCGGTCGAGGTTGACGTCCTGCTCGGACAGCCCCATCATGCGCCGCGCCTCGGGGTCCCGGTGCGGGTGGCCGAAGATCTCGATCTCTCCCGCGGTGACCCGGATCAGGTTGCAGACAGCGCTGATCAGCGTGGTCTTGCCCGCGCCGTTGGGCCCGAGCAAGCCGAAGAATTCGCCGTCTCCGATCTCCAGGTCAAAGCCGTCGAGGGCCAGCAGGCCGCCGTCGTAGCGCTTGGTCAGGCCGCGCAGGGAGAGTGCCGGGACGGTTCTCATCGCTCATCGAGCCTAGCCATCGCCGCGCGGCCGGCGACTCGGCTCTCAGCCGTCTCATGCCGTGTGAGCCGGAAGACGGGACGGGTCAGGCGTCCGCGAGCCAACACGATGTGGTCGCGCATGTTCGATTTCGGCACCGGGACCGGCAACTACATGTTCCTCGCGGTCGACAACGCCGGCGGAGACGTGCGCTTTGCCATGACCAACAACGGCCCCGGCGCCGAGCAGGGGATCTCCTCGAGCTTCCCGGTCGATGCCTTCGGCCAGAGCGGCGCCGCGAGCTTTGACAATTCATCGGCCAGCCTGCTGCCGCTGGGCCGGTGGTCCCTGGTCACGGTGACCCTGGCGGGCAACGTCGGCACGCTCTACGTCAACGGCACGGCAGTCGGCTCAAACGACGACATCACGTTGACCCCGAGCGCGCTCGGAGACACCACCCAGGACTGGCTCGGGCGCTCGCAGTTCGCCGATCCCTTCTTCAACGGAGCGATCGACGACTTCAACATCTCCGACACCGCGCTGACCTCCGCCCAGGTCGCGGCCCTCGCCAAGGGCACGACGCCGGTAGTCGGCGACGTCGCCGACTACCGGTTCGACGAGTCCTCCGGGAGCACCGTCGCCGACTCCTCGGGCAACGGTCAGACGGCGACGATCGTCTCGAACCCGACCAACAATGCGACCGAGACCGGCACCTCGGACGACCAGCTGTGGCAGCTCGTGAGGGCCGGCAGGTGACGTGAGATGCCTGCCGACCGCACGGTGCTCACCGGCGCCGTGCGGTCGGCGGGGGCCCACGCGACCGGGCTAATGTCTCGGGCACGCCCCACAAGGAGAGAGCCATGTCCCGTTTCGCGAAGGTCAATCTGCTCGATGTCGAAGATTCGGTCGGCGACCGGGTGCCGGGCCTCGAGGCTCGCTTCAGCCGCAAGCACCTCGCCTCCCGAGATCTGGGGATCAGCCACTTCCGATATGAGGCAAACCTGCGCAGCCCGATGGCGCACAGTCACCGGGAGCAGGAGGAGGCATACGTGGTGGTCGCCGGCTCCGGCCGGGTGCTCGTGGATGACGAGGTTCTCGAGTTGCGGCAGTGGGACGTGGTCCGGGTCGCCCCCGAGGTCGTCCGTGCCTTCGAGGCCGGGCCTGAAGGCCTCGACATCATCGCCGTCGGCGGGCCCAAGCCCGAGGAGGGCGACGGGGTCAGGGCAGAGGCAGACTGGCCCGTGGGCTGACGGCGCCACCGCGCCCCAGGGTTCAGACCGACACCTTCCGCCGTTGACCGGCGGGCACTGGGCGGTACTGGGCTCGAACCAGTGACCTCCTGCTTGTAAGTACGGAAATGCTGGCGCACCCCTAGCCGTGATTTCCTGGGCTTTCCAGTCGTCGCGGGCTCCCGCGCGCGGTCGGCGTGCAGACCCGATAGGAGCGGATGGGTCTCGATGTGCTCGGATGTGGGCACCAAGATCACGCCGGTGCCCAATGCGATCGTTGCCCCGGCCCCGAGCCTGTTCGTGACCTCCCGGATTCGCAAAAAGTCCACGATGTTGCAGGGCCCAACTCCTCCGACCACCCAAACCGAGCATCTCGGACGACGCATCCTGGTGCCGCCGGATGTATGTGACCGACAGGCCGGTCCTACCCATCACGTTCGGAATGTCCCTCGGCTCCTCAGCTAGCCGGGTTGGCGCCCGCCCCCGCCCAGGAAGGACTCGACGAACTCAGGGCTTGCGGCGAGCTCAGCCGGCCGGCCCTCCATGCGCAACTGGCCGCCGCCGAGCACATAGGTGCGGTCGGAGATCTCCAGGACGGCCTTGGCGCGCTGCTCGACGATCAGCACCGAGGCGCCCGTGGCAGCGAGGCTGCCCACGTGCTCCTGGAGCACGACGGAGGCGATCTTGGGGGCGAGATTGGCGGTCGGCTCGTCGAGAACGACGAGGGCCGGCTCGAGCATGAGAGCCCGGCCCATGGCCAGCATCTTGCGCTCGCCGCCACTGAGCTTGCCCGCGCGGCGACCGACCATGCGCCCGAGCTGGGGAAAGACCTTGAGGACATGGTCCACCCGGGCCGACACCTGGCGGCGCTTGAGAAGATAACCGCCCATCTCGAGGTTCTCGCGCACGGTGAGCGGCGGGAAGACGTCGTCGATCTGAGGGACATAGCCGACGCCGATCCGCGCCACGTTCTCAGGCGACCAGCCGGTGACATCACGGTCTCCCACCAGCACCGTGCCCGACATGATCTCCACCAGCCCGACGATGCTCTTGAGCAGCGTGCTCTTGCCAGACCCGTTGGGGCCGACGATCGACACCACTTCGCCGGGCTCGACGGAGATCGAGAGGCCGTGGATGACGGGGCTGCCCTGATAGCCCGCGGTCAGCTCGCGAGTGTGCAGCGAGACTCCGTCGACCTTCTGCTCCAGCAGGGCGGCCGCGCCCTGGGTGTCAACCGACAAGGTACGCCTCCACAACCTCTTCCTTGGCCCGCAGCGACGTCATCGTCCCCTCGGCGAGCACGCGCCCCTCGGCGAGGACGATCACCGGGTCGCAGAACTCGTCCATGATCGAGAGCTCGTGCTCGACCATGATCACCGTCATGCCTTCCTCGCACAGGGCTACGAGCTGCATGCCGATCTGATGACTCAGCCGAGGGTGGACGCCGGCCATCGGCTCATCCAGCAGCAGCACCTCGGGGTCGGTCATGAGCGCTCGCATGATTTCCACGAGCCGCCGCTGACCGCCGCTGAGCTCACCGGCGTATCGATCGGCCAGGGACAGGAGGCCGAAGCGCTCAAGCGTGACTGCCGCGCGCTCGATCGCATCGCGCTCCTGACTGCCCCAGTGGCGTTTGCCGAGCAGCGCGCCCCGGAAGGTCTCCCCTTTCTGACCGGGGACCGCGGTGAGCAGGTTCTCGAGCACCGTCAGGCGCTTGAACTCGGAGGCCAGCTGGAAGGTCCGCACCAGGCCCCGCTGGGCCCGGCGGTAAGCCGGCAGCGAGGTGACGTCCTCCCCCCGGTAGTGGATCTTCCCGGCAGTGGGCTCGAGCGTGCCGGCGAGCATGGCCAGAGCGGTGGATTTTCCGGCACCGTTGGGGCCGATGATCCCGGTCAAGCGGCCGCGCTCAAAGGACATGGAGACATCGTTGACGGCGCGTACGCCCTCGAAGGCCCGGACCAGGCCATCGCAGCGGAGGATTGCTGAGGCATTCCGGCGATCGGGGTGATTGCTCACCACCGATGCAGAGCCGGCCGTCGCCGGCCGCCCGACTGACCCGTTACCGGGGACGGGCCGGGCGGCCGGCGCGGCCGGGAGAGCATCGCCCGACCCCGCGGGGGCAGTGGAGTCGGCACGCTCGCCAAGAGTCTTGCGGCGAGGTTCGGGCAGGATGCCCTGCGGGCGAAACCACAGAAAGACGAGAATCAGCAAACCGATCACAACCCACTGCAGGGCCGGGATGAGCCCCGGGTTGTTGGGGACCGGCGGGATGTAGCGCGTGGCCTCCTCGAAGGCGACGGGGACGAGGAATGCGCCCAGGATCGCCCCGCGGTGGTTGCCCAATCCTCCGATGATCACCGCGGCGAAGAGGACGACGGTCTCGGCATAGCCCCAGGCCTGCGGATCCCACAGATTGATGAAGCCGACCAGGATCGCGCCAGATAGCCCGGCGATGGCCCCTCCGACGACCAACGAGGATGTGCGCAGTGAGCGCAGGTCCTTACCCAGTGAGTCGGCGACGATGTCGTTGTCGCGCATGGCCCGGAGCGTTCGTCCGTAGGGCGAGTTGGTCAGCCGTGTGACGAACCAATAGGTTCCGAGGGCGAGCAATACGGCGACGACCCCGTAACCCCACTGGTAGTTGGCCGAGAGGGGATTGAGCGTCGTCTCGAGCGGGGCCGGGACCAGTGACAGACCAGCAGCGCCGTTGAAGAGCGGCGTGTAGTTGGTGACCAGCAGGTTGAACATCACCGCCGTGACGAGCAGGCCGACGGCGGCAAAGTCACCCCGCAGCCGACGGCCGACAATCGCCGCGAAGGGCACGCCGAGCGCACCGCCGACGATCGCCGCCCCGATCCAGGGCAGCGGGAAGGGGAGGTGGAGGCCGCCGATGTAGTGCTGAAAACCGGCGTTGGCTCCCGACGAGGGCAGTGACAGCACGGCCGCGGTGTAGGCACCGGCAGCCTGGAAGATGATGAAGCCGAAGTTGGTGACCCCGGCGACGCCGAACTGCTGGCTGAGTCCCAGGCAGGCGATCGCGTCGACGCCCGCATACACCAGGAGGGTGGTGATGTAATAGACCAAGCTGGCTCTCTCTCGCTTAGGCCGAGGACCCAAGCAGACCGTTGGGACGCACGGTCAGCATCGCGAGCAGAACAACGAAGGCGACTACGTCCTTGTAATCAGAGACGATGATCGAGGCGCTGACCTCCGTGGCCACCCCGATGACCAGCGCGCCCAGCATCGCGCCGTACGGCTGACCCGGGCCGCCGAGGAACACCGCGGCCAGGATCAAGACGAGGAAGATGTCGGTGCTGGTGGCGCCGAAGGTGCCCGAATTGACGGCGAAGGTCAGTCCGGCCAGACCGCACAGCGCACCAGTGATCATCCAGGTGACCATCACCACGCGGTCGGTGCGAATCCCGCAGTTCTTGGCCAGGTCGCGGTTGGCTGCCGTGGCCCGCATCGCCTTGCCCAGCCGCGTATAGCGGATCAACGCGTGGACGCCCAGCATCACGACGATGCTCAGGCCGATGATGCTGATCTGCACAACGGTGAGCTCGAGCGAGCCGATCTTGACCAGCTTGCCCTGACTGAGCGTGTACGAGACGTTCGTCGGC
This sequence comes from Solirubrobacteraceae bacterium, assembly GCA_036491155.1. Taxonomy (GTDB): domain Bacteria; phylum Actinomycetota; class Thermoleophilia; order Solirubrobacterales; family Solirubrobacteraceae; genus Palsa-465. The sequence goes on from DASXCN010000327.1 coordinate 22,481, forward strand.
CCGGCGAGCGCCTGAGTCCCGAAGACCAGGATCAGTGTCATCCCGAGGGCGACGATCACCATGGCGATCGGCGAGGTTCCCCGCCGTTGAAATGGCGCGTAGATGACGTTGTTGAGAAACACCGAAATGGCCGCCCCGGCGAGAACCGCGGCGATGGCCGCGATCCAGATGCTGACACCGTGACGGTTGAGCGCGTAGGCGGCGTACGCGCTCACAACCATTACCCCGCCGTAAGCCAGATTGAGGACATTGGTGACTGCGAACTGAAGCGTGAAGCCGACCGCCGCAAGGGCCAGCACCGCCGCCGAGACCAGCCCGAAGCCGATCGAGGTGACGAAGAGGCTTGCGGTCGTCAACACGCTGTCAGTTCACATCCTCAGAGGCCGAGAGCCCGCAACTGGCTCGTCGACAGGTTGCCGGCCACCGTCACCGTTCCGTTGGGTGTGTACTTGTCGACTTGGAACAGACCAGCCGAGTCGTGGTAGGCGTCGAAGTTTGTCGGGCCTCCGGGTCCCTCGTAACGGATCTTCTGCCCTGCCTTCAGCGCCGCCGCCCCCTGGGCGAAGGAGTACACGACCTTCGCCCCGGGCACGCCGTTGCCGATCTGTTGGATGTACGGGCCGATCACCTTTGAGTTCGTGCTGTGCGAAGCGAGCATGGCCAGAGCGGCCAGGTTGATGCCGTCGTAGAGGTGCACGGCACCCGGCGCGGTCAGATAGGTCGAGAAGTTGCCCGTGCTGCCGACCTTGCCCTTTTCGGCGTTGATCGCCGTGACGAAAGGCTGGTAGGAGGGCCCGGACGTCTCCACGACCAGGTTGTCAGCCGAGAAGTCATTAGCCAACGTGCTCCCACCGACCGCGGCCGCCACCGATTTGTACCAGTCGGGGGAGATCGTGGCCGACGTCCCGATCACCGGGATCATCTTGCCGCCGTTGAGCTGCTTGACCTCGGACAGGAACGCGGCCTCGGTGGGGCCCAGCGCCTCGGTCATGATCACGTCGGGCTTGGCCGCCACGATCGCCGCCGCCTCAGTGCGGAACGTGTTCGCGCTCAGGTCGAGCGTCTGGTTGGAGACCAGGTTCATGCCGGCCTTCTTGATGGCGGCGATGGCCGGAGTCACAAACGTCTGAGACCCGATGTCATTGCCGAAGGCCAAGGCGATCCGCTTGTAATGCTGCTGCTGGGCCATGGCCACCATCGCGTAGGACTCCGACAGGTCCGGAGGGACGAGCCGGTAGAAGTACGGGAACTTGACGTGGTCGAACTCCGACTGTCCGGTCATGCAGAACGAGACTGTCTTGTTGGCCCCGAAGACTGGCACGACCGAGGCCGCCTCGTCCGACGTACAGCCGATGACCAGACCCAGGTTCGATGTCGACGCGTACATTTGGCGCACGGCCGGAACCGCGTCGGCCGGATCACCTCGGGTATCCACCGACTTGCAGTTGAGCTTGTGACCGAGCACGCCGCCGGCCACGTTGATGGCATTGGTCGCCGCGTCACACGAGACGAGATATGTCGGGCCAAGCGCCGCATCGGTGCCCGTGAACGGCGCCACGTCGGCGATGGTCAGCGCCGCGCCCTTGGCCGCGGTGCTGCTGGCAGCACCGCCGCCGCTTCCACCTCCGCTCGCCGAGCCGCTGCCGCAACCGGCCATGACGAGGGCAGCCCCGGCCGCAGCCGCAGCCGCCATCCGGCCCCGAAGGGGAACCGGCAATCTGAGTCCAGACATCTCCCTCTCCTCTGTGATGCAGTTCGCGCTACCTCCGCGCTGCTCCCAAGCCCGCAGGCTCGGTCCAACGACCGCTCTCCCTCTCACAACCCTGCTTTCTTGGCGGGCGGGGGAACCCACGGCCAACCGTTCACGGCTGTCTGTTCGGCCACGACCTTGTTGGCCAGCTTCCCGAGACCCTCGATCTCGATCTCCAACAGATCGCCCGGCTGCAGCCACACCGGCGGCTGGCGCGCAAAGCCAACGCCGCCCGGCGTCCCGGTCGCGATCACATCTCCGGGCTTCAGCGTCGTGAACGATGAGACGTACTCGACGGCCGCCGCGATGTTGAAGATCATCTGGGATGTCCGTGCGGACTGCATGACCTCGCCGTTGAGCGTGGTGGTCAACTGCACGTCGGAGACGTCGAGCTCGTCCGTGGTGACGATCTCCGGCCCGATCGGCATGGTGGCGTCGAAATTCTTGCCGGGCGTCCACTGAGTCGCCGCCCGCTGCCACTCGCGCGCCGAGCCATCCATCAGCACCGTGTAGCCGGCCAGCGCATCAATCGCGTGCTTGGCGCGGATGTAACGGCCGCCCCTCCCCACCACGAGGGCGAGTTCGCCTTCGTAATCGAAGCGCTCGCTCAGGGCTGGCTTGACGAGGTCGCCGTAGGGTGGGGCGACCGAGCCGGCTCCGCGGACGAAGACCTCGGGCCAGGTCGTGGGGGGGCGTCCGCCCTCCAGGGCATGCTCGACGTAGTTGACCCCAAAGCACAGGACGCGCGGGGGCGCGGGCGAAGCCGGACCGTACTCGGACTCCGACAATTCGCGCCCGTCCCGCTCGGAGGCCCGGCGGACCGCGTGCAGCGCCCGGTCTCCACCGGCCAGCACCGCGTTCAGATCCGACAGGCGTTCATCTCCGGTCGCCTTGCCGACATCGACGTATCCACCCGACCCACGCACGTGCAGCCGCATCCCCTCGGGGGTAGCGACGGTGACAAGTCTCACGGCCGGGCTCTCCTCTCGCTCACGACCACCCTCCCACACTTGGTTCGATTTGTGGGATTGGTCTGAACCTAGCGCTACCCGGTTCAACCGTCAACCCCTGTCTCGTTAGGGCCGCGTTGGCGCTAGTATTGGTTGCAATGGTTGCCGGGACTACCCCATCGATCCACAACCCTGCGGCGTAGCCCCGGCGATGGCAACGCCCCGCATCGCGGTCAAAACCCCGGCCTACGGCCATGAGCTGGCGGAGCTGATCTTGGCCCATCACGAGGCCTCCGAGGCCGCCCCGGGAGCGCGACTCATGACCGAGCGCCAGCTCGCGTCCGACCTCGACGTGACCCGGACGATGATCCGCCACGCGCTCGCCATCCTCGAGGCTGAGGGCCGGATCTCACGGGAGGTCGGCCGCGGCACCTTCCTGCGCGATCCGGGTCGCCGCCCGACGACCCTGGTTCGCGGGACGGCCGATGGAGACCAGGAGGTCGGTCCCGCTGATGTGATGGTGGCGCGCCGGCTGATCGAGCCTCGGGTGCTGCCGGTGGTCGTGGCCTGGGCCACTTCCCGCGATTTCGACGAGATGCGCCGGTGCCTGGAGGGTGGCGGCACTGCGCAGAGCTATGACGAGTTCGAGGTCTGGGACTTCGCCCTTCACCACGCAGTCGTGGCGGCAAGCCGCAACCGCCTGTTGGTCAATATGTACGGCGTCATCGAGCAGGCTCGCCACGGGGCGATCTGGGGCAGCCTCAAACGGCGCAGCGACTCCGCCGAACGCCGGGCGCTCTACCACCAGGACCATGTCGCCCTGATTGACGCCCTCACCACCCGGGACCTTCCGGCCGCCGTCGAGGCGATGGAGAGCCACCTCCAGCGCGTCGAGAGCAACCTGCTCGGCAGCACGGCTCAGCGCTCCGATGGCTGAGCATCCGCTCGCCGGGCTCAGCTCCGTCACGTGAGTGTTCTGCAGCCGCTGGCGGTATTCATCGCCGGCATCGCCGCCGGGCCCACTCGGTTACCGTCGCGAACCGGCCAGCCAGCTCGGTCGCGTGATGCCGCTTGGTGTGGCGTCGCTGCTGGACGGCATCACCGGCGCCGTGTTGCTGCTCAGCTTGCCCGCGTCAGCCTTCAAGGCGATCGTGCCCGTCTTTCATCGCCCGTCGCGCTGGTGTGATCATGCTCCAGCCTCGGCTGTCACGGGCCATGGCCCATCGAGCGCGGCGCGCTGGCCGGACGCGCGATCGGCACCGACCGGGCGGGCCGCGATCGCCGGCGTCCCGTTCGTGTTCGTCGCCCAGATTGCATGGCTGCCGGCTGCTCTGACCGCCGGCGGCTCAGTGCTGGGGGGGTGCTCGGCGCCCGCTATGGACGCCGCCTGCCCGCGTCGGTGTTGCGCGCGGTGATCCTGATCGTCGGAATCGTGGCCATCGTGCGTCGGGTGGCCTCAGGCCGCCGGGGCATTGAGGTGGGCGGTACTGGGCTCGAACCAGTGACCTCCTGCTTGTAAGAGCGGAACTGACGGCACCCCCGAGCCCTGATTTTGTGGGCTTTCCCAGTCGTCGCGGGCTCCTGCGCGCCGTCGGCGTACACACCGATGGGAGCGGATGCGTCTCGATGTGCTCGAATGTGGGCACCAAGATCAGGCTGGTGCCCACTGAATCTTGCCCGCGCCACGAGCGCTAGCCTTCCTCACGTCAGACCTGAGCCCTGTCGACCCCCCACCTGACGACGCGCGCCTGCCGCACGGCGACCGGCTCCCGCCGGAGCCCGGTGACGACGCGGACCGCGAGGACTGGGCGGGGCTAACGGAGCGGAGGCGGTTCATCGCGGAGCGACTGAGTGAGCAGTCGCCGCGGTTAGCAGAATGGTACGTCTCGGCGGTGACGGTCGTGCGGGAGCGCCGGCCCGCGGCCTGGATGCCCGTGCTCGGGCATCTCTGTCGGGACTTGATGAACGGCGCGCCGCGGCATTTCAACATACCCATCTCGCCACGCGTCGACTACGACACGTTGGTCACGCGACTCGACAAGGAGTTGGGCGAGCCGCTCGTCC
>DASXCN010000328.1:0-5998 GCA_036491155.1 Solirubrobacteraceae bacterium
CACTCTCGGACCGAGAGTGCCAGCGGCGCCCATGATACGACGGAAGTCGAGACCGTCAAGAGGAAGTTGGCACTCTTTTGACAAGAGTGCCAACGGACGCTAATTCTGAGCGCCGCCCACGCCGCGGAGGCGATCCTGAAAGTCGGGCGGGTTCTCGACGATCTGCGAGAAGCGGACCACGGTGACCGTGTCGTCGAGCGCGACCTCGCGGTCGTAGATCTGCTTGAGGAAGCTGATCAGCTCCTCGGTGCGCCGGAACTCCGGGTTGTCGTGCTCGATGTCGCGGGGCGAGAGATCCTTCACGCGCTTGACCTCGACGTTGTCGATGACGGCGTGGAAGAGCTTCTCGCGCGGCGAGTGCTGGTAACCGATTGTCACCAGGACGCACTCGTTCTTGTGGTACTTGTGGGACTTGTCGCCCAGGCGGATCGTGGCCGTCTTGCGGCCGCGCCGGAGCTGGTCGGCGAACACCGAGGAATAGAAGTTGAGCACCCGCACGGCTGCGCAGCCTACCGATCCCGCGCGGATCGCGATAGCGCGCGCTCCACCATCTCGCGTTCGCCCGCATACGTCAGCTCCCGGGCGGCCTGCTCCAGCGGCATCCAGCGGGCCTCCTCGATCTCGTGGTCGTGGTCGTCGACGCTCCCGGAGACGTACGTGAAGAGGTAGAAGCGCACCATCTTGGCCACGCGCCGGCCGCGCCGCTCGTAGCGGTAGGTGACGTCACCCAGCTCGTCCACCAACTCGGCGGTCAGGCCGGTCTCCTCGGCCACCTCGCGCCGCGCGGCCTCCTCGGGCGTCTCGTCGCCGTCGAGGTGGCCCTTGGGTAGGCCGAGCACGCGGCGACCGTCGGCCGCCCGCTTGACGGGGACGATCACCGCGACCTCACCCCCGCGCACCACGACGCCCCCCGCCGAGAACTCGCCGGCCGGCGCGCTAATAGACGTACCCCTCCAGCCGGCCCGGGTCATGGACGGTGAGCTTGCCCCGGCCCTGCGTGATCACGCCCGCTCGCTCCAGCGTGGCCAGAAAGCGACTGGCCGACTCGCGCGAGGAGCCCGCCAGCTGGGCGAGGTCGGTCTGGGTGGCGGTGATGAGCACGTCGGCTTCTCCCGCGCCCTCGGCGCGGGCCGTCGCCACCAGCTCGGCCAGGGCGGCGGCAACCCGGCTCTGGACGGTCTGGAAAGACTGGCGGGCGAGGCGCTCGTTGGTCTCACGCAGACGCCGCCCCAGCGCACCCAGCAGCTTGACGGAGATGTCCGGGTGCGAGCGCAACAACCGCCGCATGTCATGGCCGAGGATCGCCGCCACGTCGGTGTCCTCCAGCGCCTCGATCGTGGCCGAGCGGCTCTCGTCGTCGAACATCGCCAGCTCACCGAAGATGTCCCCGGCACCGAACGTGGCCAGCGTCAGCGTCCGCCGACCGTTGTGCTCGCGCACGGCGCGCACGCGCCCGGAGCGCACCACGTAACACGTGTTGCTGCGATCGCCCTCGCGGAACACCACGTCGCCGGCGTCGAAATGCCGGGGGACGGTCACCGCCGCGACCTCGGCCAGGTCCTCATCCGACAGCGTGGCGAACAGAGGGACGCTGTGCAGCAGGGCGATCGTCTCCTCGCTCGTCGCCGCCATTGTGTGAGGAATAGCACACAGCGCGGCCGCCCGGACCGGCGGGCAGGGAGGTACCCGCCGGACCGGGCGCGCGCGGGGGCGCGCGGTTACACGAGGTCGAGCGCGTGCTCACGCCGCCGGCGGCGGACGGCGAAGCCCATCCACGCCAGCAGGGCCGTCACCAGAGCGATGGGCAGCATCACCGCCAGCGCGATCAGCGCCACGCCCGCCACCACCACCAACACCCGGCCGGCGTCGTGCGCCGCCTTGCCGATGGTGAAGCCGCTCGAGTGAGATCCGCCCGCCGGCCCCGGCGGCGGGGCGGTGGAGGACTGGACCCGCACCGTGATGTTGCTGTAGGCCACCTGGCGCTGCAGGCCGCGCAGCCTCGAGAGGTTCGAGGCGATCGAGGCGTTGGCGTCGTGCAGCCGGGCCTGGATGCTGTTTACCTGCTCGGTGGTGACCGCATTGGCCAGTTGCTTGAGCAGCGAACGGCGCAACGCCCGCGACTCGGCCAGCTGCTGACCGGCTCCGCCGACCTGGCCGGTGATGTCGTTGGTGTTGTCGGTGCGAGACAGCACGTGGGCGGACTTCAGCTCAGACAGCGCGGCGAGCGTCGCGGCCAGGTTGGAGCTCGGCACGCTGAGCTGGAAGAACGCGGTGCCGCCGCCACCGGAGGTGACGTTGGAGTTGTTGACGAAGCCCTTCTCCTGCCCCACGACGTTGAACACCTGCTGGGAGACGTCGTCGATCCGGCTGGACTTCACGCTCAGGATGAGCTGCGCGGACTGCACCACCTGCCGCTTGCCGGGGATCACCGGGCTGGGGATCACCGAACTGGCGGCCGACCCCGCCGTGGTGCTCCCTGAGCCCTCCGCGGCCGGGGTCGCCGACGAGTGCGCCGCGGCGCCCGCCGTTGCGGGACGTTTCTCCCGGGCGACGATCGTCGCCAGGCCCGGCGTGCCCTTCCCGGCGTTGACGCTCGACCCGGCAGCGGCGCCTGACCCCGCGGCGGCGCTCGTGGCCGCGGAACTGCTCGTCTGCGTAACGGCCGGCGACGCCTGCGCGGCCGCGCTGCTGGACGAGAAACTCGAGGAGTCCGAGGCGCCGTGGGTCCCGCCGGTCAGCACCACCACCAGCGCGACTCCGGCCGCCGCGGCGACCAGCCCCGCGGCGGGCGCCAGCAGGGCCTGACGGCCCTGGCCCAGCCACCGCCGAAAGCCCGTCCCGCGCACCGCCGGCGCGGGACGGGCGAACCGGCTCTCAACCCTCTCGTCGAGGCGCGCAGCGAACGTGTCACTGGTCCTGGGTCGCTCTCGTCGCAGGATGAGCGCCAGCTCGGCGAGCTCGGCGTATTGGGGGTCCACGGAATCGCCGGCCAGGGTGGCGTCGATCGCCATCACCGCACCCGCGATGTCCTGGCCCTGGGGGTCGCTGTCAGGTCCTCGCATCGCAGGCCTTCCTCAGTTTCTCCATGGCTCGATACAGCAGGGTTCCGGCGGCGGTTTCGCTGACCCCCAGGACTTTGGCCAGCTCGGCGTTGCCCAGCCCGGCGTGAAACTTGAGCGCGATGACCTCGCGGTCGCGGGCCGACAGCTCCGTGAGCGCCGTCCGCACCGCGGTCCGGCGCAGCGCCACCTCAGCCTCCTCGTCGTCCTCGGGCTCGGATATGTCCTCGGGCTCGACGGTCAGCGAGGCCAGGCGCTTGCGGCGCCGTAGCTCGTCCAGAGCGGCGTTGCGCGCGATGCCAAAGAGCCACGCGCGCTCCTCGCCACGCTTGCGATCGAAGGTCATGCGGCGCCGGTACGCCCGTTCAAAGGCCAGCGCGGTGATGTCCTCAGCCGCGGTGCGATCGTTGAGAAGGGTCGCCACGTAGGCGAAGACGTCGTCCCGGCTCGAGCGATACAGCAACTCGAAGCGATCCCAGGAGTTCTGGGTGGAGCGACGCCCGCCGGACTTAGGTTGCGCCTGAGTCTCGATCACCACCCTCACTACGCGCCCACATGGGTTCCATCACCACCACAGCTCGATATCTTCGTCGCATGCGTGCCGCGCTGGTGACAACGGTACTCGCGGCGGCGGTCCTCGTCGCGGCCGGCCCGGCGGCTGCCGCCGGCGTGGGACCGGCCAGGATCGCTCGCGCGGTCCACACCGCCGAGCGGTCGCGGTCCCTGTGGGCCACCGTGAACATCTGCGACACCCCCAAGTACCGCAACGCTCTCGGCGTGCGCGGACAGATGCCGACGCTGGGCTTTCCGGCGTCCATGTTCATGGTGGTCCAGGTCGAGTACTGGTCGCAGGCTCAACATCGCTTCCTCCCCATCCAGAGCAACCTCGCCACCACCCGCCTGTCGCTGGGCCGCAACACCAAAGGCCTGCAGCAGGACGGCGCGGTGTTCCCGTTCAACGCCCACACCGGCCTGCTCAACGCCACGGTCACCTTCATCTGGACGCGAAGCGGCAAGGTGATCGGACAGACCGTGCGGCGCACCACCGCCGGTCACCCCGACGCCGCGCACGCCAACCCGCCGAACTTCAGCGCGGCGCAGTGCCGCATCAAGTAGCGCGCGTCAGCGCTGACACCCCGGGCACCAGAACGCCGTCCGGTTGTCGTCGCCCTGCCCGCGTGCCAGGACGGTGGCGCCGCACCGCGGGCACGGCCGCCCGGCTCGGCGAAACACCCGCGGCGAGCCGTCCATCCGCCCGTGCCGCGCCGAATGCCGCATCCGCGGCCGCACCGCCGCGATGACCGCCAGCGCCTCCTCGTCGCTGACCGAGGACAGCGGCCGCCACGGGTCCAGCGCGGCCTCCCACAGGCCCTCGGCCTTCCAGATGTTTCCGATGCCGGCCACGTTGCGCTGGTCAAGCAGCGCCTCGCCGATCCCGCGGGTGGGGTCGTCGGCCCGCAGGCGCGCCACGAAACGCTCAGCATCGAACTCATCGGCCAGGATGTCGGGGCCCAGCGCGGCCAGCCGCTGATCAAAGCGGGTGCGGCTCTCGGTCATGAGCTCCAGCACCGGCCCGTTGAACTGGACCACCTGATGGCCGCCGCGCTCGAGCACCAACCACGCCACACGTGGTGACCGCCCCCACCGGCGGCCGGGTCCGTACACGCCCCACGTGCCGGTCATGCGCAGGTGCGAGTGCAGGACGAGATCGCCGTCGAAGCAGATGAACAGGTGCTTGCCGTGGGTGCGGATCTCGGTCACCGCGCGGCCGCCCAACCGCTGTGGCCAGCGATCCAGGGCGTGGCGGGGGTGCGGGGTACGGATCTCGTCGGGCACATGGCCCTCCAGCACGGGCCGCATCCGTTGCGCCGCGTAGGCGATGGTGTCGCCCTCAGGCATATCCGTACAACTCGCTCACCCATTGAGTGTGGCGCGGCCGCCGAACACAATCGCGGCCGCGCCCACGCTCACCGGCCGCTCACTGAGCCGCGCAGACCGTCGCGGATCCCGTCGTGACCTGCCCCAGCGGGTTGGTCGGGGTCAGCACTTGGCTGCCGAGCAGCGCCACCGGCACACAGGAACCGTTCCCCAGCTGGACGAGCCCGCCACGAACCGACGCAGTTCCGGCCGAAGACAGCTGCAGGACCGCGTTCGCGCCCACAGTCGTCTCCTGACCGTTGACCTTGACCGTGCCGCCGGCCATCTGCAGCGAGCCGCCCGCGGTGTCAGACAGCTTGATCCCGCTGTCGGTGACGCTGATCGAGTACTCGCCGCCCGGACTGGTGAACGTCCCGTCAAACGACTTGCCGTCGGCGCCGTCGGCCCCGTTGCAGACGTACGCCGTGTTGCCCGCGGCGTCGGTGATCGACGCGCCGCCGGTGGCGCAGTGCGTGTCGCCGGACGCCAGCTGGGTCACCGTGGGGCTGACGCCGTTGGCGCCGTCCTTGCCCGGAGTCCCGTCCGTCCCCGGAGCGCCGTCCTTGCCAGCCGGACCCGGGTCACCCTTCGGCCCCTGCGGACCCCCCGGACCCGTGGGCCCCGGAGCGCCCGCCGGTCCCTGAGCGCCGGCCGGTCCCTGAGCCCCGGCCGGTCCCTGAGCCCCGGCCGGTCCGGCCGGCCCCGCGGGACCGGTCTGATTCCACGTGATCTGCGTCTCGAGGCTGGTGCAATGCCCGAGCAGGTTGTGGTCGCCCAGCGACGTGTCGATGAGTCGGATCGTCCCGGTCGCCCTGAGCAGACAGCCCGTGTAGACCCCACTGCCGTCGGGGATCGTCGCGTAGGCGACGCCTCCCGCGATTAGGCCGATGGCGGCGGTGGCCAGGACGACGCGCGCGCTGCGGCGCGCCAGCCAATGCTTCATGTGATTACCCCTGGGGCTCAGTCGGCGCCAGGCCCCGTGGCACCGAGATTTCAGGGCAACATACGTGACGGCGTATGCG
>DASXCN010000329.1:0-17792 GCA_036491155.1 Solirubrobacteraceae bacterium
CACGTACGGCACGGTCCGCAGCAGGATCTTGAGGTCCAGCCACAGTGACCAGTTCGCCGCGTACTGGTAGTCGATCTTGACCATGTCGGACAGGGGGATACGCGAGGAGCCGTGGATCTGCCACAGCCCCGTCATGCCCGGGCGGACCGCCAGTCGCCTGCGCTGCCACCCGGCGATGAGCGCGTCCTCATCGACCACCAGCGGCCGCGGGCCGACGAGGCTCATGTCCCCCGTGATCACGTTGAGCAGCTGTGGGAGCTCGTCGAGGCTGGCCCGGCGCAGCAGACCCCCGACGCGAGTGATCCGCGGGTCCTTGCCGATCTTGAAGAGCCCGCCCTCAGCCTCGTTGAGCCCCCGGTACGCCCCCTTGAGCGCGTCGGCGCCCACCACCATCGAGCGGAACTTGAGGATCGAGAAGCGGCGGCCGTCGCGCCCGATCCGAGGCTGGCGGAACAGCGGCCATCCCCGCGAGTCCAGGCAGATGGCAATCGCGATCGCGAGCAGGAGGGGACCCAGCGCGACGAGCGCGATCCCGGCCAGGAGCACGTCGGCACAGCGCTTGAGCAGCTGCGAGGACGCCGACAGGCCGTAGGGGCGGACTCCCAGCAGGGTCGTGCCCGGGAGCTCGTCAAACACGGCCGAAGCGCCCACCACCTCCAGCAGCCGGGGCACGACGCTCACCTTGATCCCGAGCGCCTTGACCACACGGATGCAGTGCAGGATGGCCTCCTGGTCGTCACCGTCAGGGGCGATGATGACCCGCTCGACGGCGTGCCGGGCGATGAGGTCGGCCAGACTCGACCAATCGGCGGCCTCCCCCGAACCGGATTGTGCGATCGGGACCCGCCCCACCACGCGCGCCTTCGCCGAGCAGCGCAGCAGGGTCTGGACGGTGCGGTGGGCGTCGTCGGCGCTGCCGAGGACCATGCAGCGCTCAGGCGGGTGCAGGGCCACCGCCAGCGCGCGCACCACCGCCCGGATGAGCGCCGATCCCACGAGCATCGAGCCGACCAGCGCCAGGACCTGGGAGCGAGCCAACTGGCCGCCCACCGCGATGCCCTGGGCCAGCCACACGACGATGCCGTAGCAGATCGAGAGGTGCAGCAGCGAGGGGCCCTCGTCGATCGTGGTCTTGGCGAGCTTGTGCTCGTCGCGGTCATAGAGCCCGATCGCCTTGCTCACCAGCACGACGATCGGAGCGAGCGCAATGGCGGCCGGCCGCAGGCTGACCGCGGACCCCGGATGCACGAGCAGCGCCACCGCCAGGGCGGCATAGGCGGCCACGACATCGCCCGCAGCCAGGGTCCGGCGCAGCGTGGCCGCGCGCCTCCGGAGCGCCCGCAGCCCGGCCCGGTCAGAAAGCGCCTGCGGACCCGCGGGCAGGTCCCACACCGGCGACAAGCCGGCCGCGGCGGTCGAGGACGCCGGGCCCGGGGGAACCAGCGGGTCGGTGGCGCGGCGTCCGCCACGACGCCGTTCCGCGGTGGGACGCGCAGGTCCGGAACTGGGCCGGGACGACTCTGTCAACTGCCGGGGCACGCCCGATTCCTCTGCCTGGTCTCCGTGCGCACGCGGTGGGGGGTACTGCAGAGTACCGCTATCCACTGTTTTATGGTTTGATGACCTACGAATTCACAGTGCACCGCCGTGGACATTGAAGATTGCAGGTGTCGCGCGCGCACCGGAGGCCTCCAACATCCGTCCGGGCCTGGTGCGGTCGACACAACCGAGCAGCCCCAGACGACGACTCAGACCACGATGCTCCCTCGCCTCCGATCGGATCGGACTCCTCGTCATGGCGCACGCGGGTTGACCGCGATGCTCGCCTGCGCGATGGTTGCGGCCGTGGCGGCGTCGGCCGCGATGGCCGCCCCCGGCGCCACGGCGGCCGCGGTGATGTCGTCGGCGGCATCCAGCACGGTCCCGGTGTCGGCGATGAACGGCTGGTCGTTGCACGGCCTCGCCCCCGCCGACCTCGACGCTCAGCTCGCATCGATGCAGTCCGCAGGCGTCACCCTCCTGCGCGTGGATGCCTCGTGGAGCTCGATCGAACCCAACGTGCCGGGCGTGGCGGGTCCGCGCTACAGCTTCGGGGCGATGGATGCCGAGGTCGCCGACATGGCGAGGCACGGCATCCGCTGGCTGCCCATCATCGACTACTCGGCCCCGTGGGCGGGGAGCGTGGCCGGGGACTGGCGAAGCGCGCCGTCCTCCGACGCCCAGTTCGCCGCTTTCGCCGCGGTGATCGCGGCACGCTACGGCACCGACGGGACCTTCTGGGCCCAGTACCCGCAGCTGCCCTACCTGCCGGTCCACACATACGAGGTCTGGAACGAGGAGAACGCGACCTACTACTGGGACAACGGCCCTGACCCCGCCGCCTACGCCACCCTGTATGAGGCTGCCCGGGCGGCGATCCGCAGCGTCGACCCCGACGCTGAGGTCGCGATCGGCGGCCTGACCAACCCGCGCCAGGGCATCAGCGCGCTCGCCTTCCTCACCGACATGTTCCACGCGATGCCGGGCCTGGTTGGCAATGTCGACGCGGTGGCGATCCATCCGTATGCCGCCAACGCGTCGGGCACGGTGCAGTTCGTGGTCCAGGTGCGACAGATGCTGGATTCGGTCGGCGAGAGCGCCGTGCCGATCGACGTCACCGAGTTTGGGTGGCAAACCGGCAGCACGACGGTCGAGCAGCAGCGCGCCGCCAACATGAGCGCGGTGGCACAGGCCCTGGGCAACTCCAACTGCAACATCGGCCTGCTGGCGCCCTATGACTGGATGGACCCCGCCTACATAACCTCCGGTGACTGGGGCTTGGCCGGCATCGACGGGATCCGCCCCGCCGGCACCGCCTGGTTCGCGGGCCTGGCCGGCGCCACCGCGGGCGCGGTCAATCAGCTCTGCCCGGTGATCAGCGCGCCGGCCGGGGGCACGACGCCCAGCAGCCCGACCACGATCGGCTCGACCACCGCCGCGCCGCCCGGGAGCGCGACCCCGGTCGGTCCCGGGGACGTGGCCACGACGCCAGGGGCACAGCCCACCGGTTCGCGGCCCGCGGCCAAGCCGGCGCCCACCAAGCCCAAACCCAGGCACAAGCCCAAGCCCAAGCCCAAGCGCAAAGCCAAGGCCAAGCGGCAGCCGAAGACGGCGCGGGCCCGAGCCGCGTCGGCCCGGCGCAGCAAGGCGGCGGCGAAGCGGACCCGCACCCGCGGCATTTAACTTTTCTTTGGTACATCGGCGCACCAAACCTCAGTGCAGCGGGTAGGATCTCCGCGCACTCAGGCGATGACGACCACCGCACCGGCGCCGCACACCCACCGCTTTCACGCCGCCAGGCCCACGGGCCTGCGCCGTACGCGCCCCTGGCATCGCCTGGCCTACATCGCTTGGCTGCTGCCCCGTCGGCTGGAGGCGCTGGTGGCGACACTCGCGGTCCCCGAGGGCGGTGACGTGCTGGACTACGGCTGCGCTGAGCAGCCCTATCGCCGCCTGTTCGCGCCGGACGTCGCCTTCGTCGGCGCCGATCTGCCCGGCAACCCGGACGCCGACGTCACGATCGAGCCCGACGGCACGCTGCCGCTGGCCGACAAGGGCTTTGACGCGGTGCTCTCGACGCAGGTGCCCGAGCACGTCGCGGATCCCGCGGCCTACCTGGACGAATGCCGGCGGGTGCTGCGCCCCGGCGGGCGGCTCCTGCTCTCCACCCACGGCCTCATGGTCTATCACCCCGATCCGGTCGACTACTGGCGCTGGACGGGCGCGGGCCTGGAGCGCATCATCCACGCGGCCGGCCTGAGGATCGTCCATCGCGAGGGGATCATGGGACTGAGCGCCGTAGGGCTCCAGTTCGTCCAGGACGGGCTGTATCACCGCCTGCCCCGACGGCTGCGGGCGCCGTGGGCGCTCTGCTTCCAGGCGCTCATCGCCCTCAGCGACCGCGCCGCCCCGGCCGGACGGCGAGACGGCAACGCGCTGGTGTTCGCCGTAGTGGCCGAGCGGCCGCTCAAGGAAGACGCGTGACCGCCGCTCCGGCTCGCACGAGCCGTCATGCCCTGCCCTGGCCCTCCGCGGCCCGACGCGTCGCCGCTCGCATGCGTGCCGCGCGCCGGGACTGGGACGAGGGGCGCACTCGACGCCGCCTGGCCGGTCCGAAGATCCTGCGGGCGTTCGCCGACGCCCACCCCGAGGCGTTCTTCGTCGAGATCGGCGCCAACGACGGCGATCAGCACGACCACCTCCGTCCCTTCCTCGACGCCGGGCGGTGGCGCGGGATCATGGTCGAGCCGGTTCCCTACGTCTTCGAGCGCTTGCGCGCCAACTACCGATCGCGCCCGGCCATCGCGCTGGAGAACGCGGCCATCGCCGACCGCGAGGGGGAACTGCCCTTCTACCACCTGCGACAGTCCTCGGACCGCGCCGCCGAGGGACTCCCGCGCTGGTATGACGGCATCGGCTCCTTCTCCCGTGAGGCGGTGCTCAACCACGCGGCGCTCCTGCCCGACATCGAGGAGCGCCTCGTGTGCGTGCCGATCCCCTGCCTCACCTTCGCGGCTCTGTGCGAGCGCCACCGGGTGCAGCGCGTCGACCTGCTCATCGTCGACACCGAGGGCTACGACCATCAGATCCTGCGCAGCATCCCGTGGGACGTCCACCGGCCGCGGCTGGTGGTCTACGAGCACTACCACCTCTCGCCCGAGGACCGGGCCCAACTGCGCACGATGCTGACCGCCCACGGCTACGAGTGCAAGGAGGAGGGCTTTGACACGTGGTGCGTGACCGCGGCCGACGATGCCCTCACCCGCGCCTTCCGCGCCGCCGCCCCCGCGATCCCGCCGGCGTCCGTGCACGAGGACCGATGAGCTGGCTGGGCAGCCAGGCCCGGCGCGCGCGCAGCCACCGGCTGGCCGTCGTCGAGCGCCACCCGCGCCCCGCGCACCCCGAGCTGGTGATCACCGCCGAGGACGAGGCCTACCTCACGGCGCCGTATGACCCGACGGTGCCCCTCCCGGACTCGGCCGAGGCGCTGCGCGCCACGACCCCCCGGCTGGCCGAGTTGCGCGACCGCTACGCCAGCCTGGACCTACCGCCTCTCAGCGCGTCGCGCTGGCGGCCCGACGCGGTCGACGCCTTCCTGGACCACCGCTACTTCCGCGGGGACTCGCTCATCACATGGCATTACCGCGAGCTCCCACGAGCGACACGGCTCAAGTACTTCATCTACGCGCAGTACGTGCGCGGTCGCGACCACCTGGGACTGCTCGACCGCCTGACCGAGGATGGCGCCTTCGGCTGCTGGACCTTCGACTACCCCGGGCACGCCCGCTACAGCAGGGACCTGATCGAGTCGGTCAACGAGCTCCTGTTCCTCGAGCGCGAGCTGGGCGTCGCTGAGCGCGAGCAGCTCTCCGTCCTCGACATCGGGGCGGGCTACGGCCGCCTGGCGCATCGCATGACCGCGGCCTTCCCCAACATCGCCGACTACTGCTGCGTGGACGCCGTGCCCGAGTCGACCGCGCTGTGCGAGTACTACCTCGACCACCGTGGGTGCGCGCCGCCCGCCCGGGCCCTCGCCCTGGACGAGCTCGACGGCAACCTCGCTCCCGGCGCCTTCGATCTCGCCGTCAACGTCCACAGCTTCCCGGAGTGCACGTACGCCGCCGTGAGCTGGTGGCTGGAGCTCATCGCGAGCCTGGACGTCCCCCACCTGCTCATCGTGCCCAACGAGCCGGGGCGGCTGACGACGCTCGAACCCGACGGCAGCCACCGCGACTTCTCACAGGCGATCGCGCGGGCCGGATATGCGCCTGCACGCGTGGAGCCGGTGATCGCCGACCCGGCCGTCGCCGAGCTCGTCCGCGTCGCGGACGAGTTCCACCTGTTCCGCCGGACCGGCGCGTGACCGCGCCCGGCGACCGGAGCGCGACGCTCGAGGGCGAGGCGCTGCACGTCGCGCTGGCGGCCGACGACGCCTACCTCCCCCACTGCGCCGCGGTCCTCAGCTCGCTGCGCGCCCACGACCATGGCGCCCCGGTGCACGCCCACCTCCTGCACCCATCGCCCGCCGGCGCAGACGCGCTGCACCGGCTGGGGTCGATGGCCGGGGGGCGGGCGCTGACGGTGACCGCCCACCCCATCGCCGCCGAGCGGGTCGCCGGCCTACCTGACTGGGGCCGCATCCCGGTGACCATGTGGTACCGGATCCTGCTTCCCGAGCTGCTGCCCGCCGTCGACCGGGTGCTCTACCTGGACGCCGACGTGCTGGTGGTCGACTCGCTCGCGCCGCTGTGGGCCACCGACCTGTCGGGCAGCTGGGTGGCCGCGGTGACCAACGTCCCCGAGCGCCACATGCTCGGTCACGCCCAGAGCCTCGGCCTCGAAGGCCCCACGGCGTACTTCAACTCCGGCGTCCTGCTCATGCATCTCGAGGCGATGCGCCGCGACGGACGCACCGAGGCGCTCCTTGCCTGTGCGCGCGAGCGGTCAGGCGAGCTGCTGTGGCCTGATCAGGACGCGCTGAACCTGGTGCTGGGTGCGCGCCGGCGCGTGCTGCACCCACGCTGGAACGTGATGAACAGCGTCCGCCGCTTCGCGTGGGCGGGCGAGCTCCTCGGACAGACCGAGACGCAGGAAGCGATCGAGCGACCCGCGATCGTCCACTTCGAGGGGCCGCGTGAGAACAAGCCCTGGCACGTGCTCTGCGAGAACCCGTATCGCGAGCGCTACCTCGCGCATCGCCGCGACACGCCGTGGCCCCATGTCCGCCGCGAGGGCCGGACTCCCGCCGCCGGGGTCCACCTGCTGCGTCGGCGCGTCCGTGCCGCGGTCAGGGCTTGACGGCCAGCCGGCCGGTGTAGTCGATGCGCGTGAGCAAGATCGGCTCGCCTTGCGCGAAGTACTCGTCCACCGCCCGCCGCGCACCCTCGAAGTGGCCGTAGTCGTCGATGATCAGGATCCCGCCGGAGACGAGTCGCGGGTACAGATGGGCCAGCTCGTGGCGCGTGGACTCGTACCAGTCGGTATCCAGGCGCAACAGCGCGAGCGGCCCCTCGGGCATGTGCCGCGGCAGCGTCTCCTCCACCGGGCCGCGGACGAAGTGCAGCCGCTCGGGCGCATAGCCGGTGGCCACCAGGGTGTCGCGCACCGACGCCTCGTCGAACATCGCGGCGGAGAACAGGTCCGCCCAGGGGCGCTCCCCGCGCGCCGTCGCCGCGCGCCAGGTCTCGAGCGCCGGCGGCTCGAAGGCCGAGACGTCCTGGTCGGTGGGCTCGGTCATCCCCTCGAACGTGTCGTAGAGCCAGATGTCGCGGGGCGCCGCCCCGGCTCCGCGCAGCGTCTCGATCATCGCCAGAACCGAGCCGCCGCGCCACACCCCGCACTCGGCGAAGCCGCCGGGAACGCCGCGACGCTCGAGATAGCGCACGGCGTCGATGAGGGCCAGCAGACGCGGCACGCCGGTCATGGTGTGCGGCAGAGCGCGCTCCACGATCGCGCGATCCGCCGCCTCGAGCGACGCGAGCTCGCCGCCGGGCGATGTGGCCCCGTTGGCGACGCCGTTCAGCGCGCCGGCGCGCCGTGTCCGCGCGACGCGCAGCGCTTTCTCCTTCAGGTTGGAAAAGCCATCAACCACGGGGGTTTTCACAATACTCCGGAACATAGCGCATCTTTACTCTGCGCTGGTTACAATCGCGGCGGCCATGGATCTGCCAGCCGCAGCGGTGTGACCGCCTCCAGGCGCCGCTTCCCCCTCGTCGACTCGCTGCGCGCCGTCGCCGCGGGCAGCGTGCTGCTGCTGCACACGGCCGGCGCCGCGGACCGGCTCGGCCCCCATGCGCTCGGGGCCGAATATCTGCAGCGGCTCAACGTCGGCGTGTGGATCTTCTTCCTCATCTCCGGCTTCGTGCTGTTCCGCCCGTTCGCGCTGAGCCACCTCCGCGGCGAGCCCGAGCCGCGCGCCGGGGTGTACGCCTGGCGGCGCGCGGCACGGATCGTGCCCGCGTACTGGGTGGCGCTGGCCGTCGCAGGCCTCGCCCTCCCGGGACTGCTCTACGCGCGCAACATCCCGTGGACCTTCGGCTACGCCCAGATCTATCGCTCCGACCAGTCGGGGATGGGCATCTTCCCCGCCTGGACGCTGTGCGTCGAGGTCACCTTCTATCTGTTCCTGCCCGTCTACTCGCTGCTCGTCGGGCGCCTCGCCCGGCGCCCGGGCGCCTGGCTGCGGGCCGAGGTGGGCGGGCTCGCGGTGCTGTGTGCCATCGGCGTCGGCTATCGCCTCGCGATCTACGGCGGCGACGGAACCCACCTGACCCACCTGGCGGCCGGCAACTTCCTGCCCGGCTGGCTCGACCTGTTCTCACTGGGGATGGGCCTTGCCGTCGTGCAGGTGTGGCTCGAGACCCGGCCAGACGCGCCGGGCATCGTACGCGTCATCGAGCGCTTCCCAGCGCTGTGCTGGCTGATCGCGGCGGTCGCCTTCTGGTGGGTCGCCACCCGGTGCGGCCTGGCGACGTCACCCGACTACAGCCGCTGGACCAGGGCCCAAGTCCTCGACGAGCACTGGTTCTTCGCGGTGGTGGCGTTCGCCGTCATGGTCCCGGCGGTGATCGGCGACACCCAGCGCGGGCGCGTCCGGCGCCTGTTGGGCCAACGCTGGATGCTGTGGCTCGGGGCCGTCTCCTACGGCGTCTACCTGTGGCAGGTCCCATGGCTGCTGGAGCTCAAGCGACTGGGGCTCGAGCCTGGGCCCTGGCGGGTCACGCTGCAATGGCTCCTGTTCGGCGTCGGCGGGACGATCGCGCTCGGCGCGCTGAGCTATCACGTCGTGGAGCGCCCGGCGCTTCGCCTGAGCCGCCTGGCCGGCCGGCTGCGTGCCCCCCGACGGGCGGTTCCGGTGGAGACCTGACGTGCACATGCGGCCTGAGATCTCGCTCTCGATCATCATCCCCACGCGCGGCCGGCCCGACCGTCTCGCCGCCTGCCTGCGCACGCTCCCGGCCGAGGACCTGGCCGCCGGCGGCCACGAGGTGATCGTGGTCGATGACGGCTCCCCCGAGCCGCTCGAGCGCCGGCTCGCCGGACAACTCGCCGGCCCGCGGCCACGCTTCATCTGGCAGGAGGCGGCGGGACTCAACCCCGCCCGCAACGCCGGGGCGGCGGCCTCCCGCGGCGAGGTGCTGGCGTTCCTCGACGACGACACCCTCGTCGACCCCGGTTGGGCGCAGGCGGTGATCGCCGCCTTTCGCGATACCGATTGCGACGCCGTCGGGGGACGGGTCAGCCTTCTTTTGGAGGGCGCCGCCCCGCGCTGGCTGACCCCGCGGCTGCGCCGCTACCTCGCCGAGTACGAACTGGGAGAGGCGCCGTGCTGGCTGGCCACCGAGCCGGTCCCGGTGGGCGCCAACTGCGCGGTGCGGCGGTCCGCGTTCGATGCCGTGGGCGGGTTCGCCACCGGTCTGGACCGCAACGGCACCTCGCTGCTCTCAAACGGCGATACGGAGTTCTTCCGCCGCCTGCAGCGCCACGGCGGGAGCATCCGGTATGAGCCACGCGCCTCTGTCCGCCACTGCGTACCGGCGTCGCGGCTCAGCCGCGACTTCTTTCAGCGACGCGCCCGCGCGCAGGGGATCAGCGACGCACTGCTCGATATGCGCCAGCAGCGCCGGGTGGTGGCGGTGCGCGAGTACGTGCGCGCCGGGCGCAGCGTGCCGATCGCCGGCAAGGGACTGGTGAACGGGCGCGGGCCCGCCGGGGGACGGATCTGGCTCGAATACTGCCGCGGACGGCTGTCGGCGCGGGCATGACAGACCTCCGCCACCGCACCGCGCGCGGCACGCTCGTCAACGCCGCCTTCCAGGTGTCGTTCGCGGCGCTCGCGCTCATCCAACGCATCGTGGTCGCCAAGCTCCTGCTCCCCGGCCAGTACGGCCTGTGGAGCGCCGCGCTGCTGATCGTGCTCACCATCCTGTTCCTCAAGAACGCCGGTATCGGCGACAAGTTCGTCCAGCAACGCGAGGACGATCAGGAGCGCGAGTTCCAGCGTGCCTTCACCCTGGACGTCGCGCTGGCACTGGCGTGCGTGGCGCTGGCCGCCGTCGCCGTGCCGCTGCTCGCCGTCGCCTACGGCAACGCGCGATTGATCGCGCCGGGACTCGTGCTGAGCCTCGCCATCGTCGGCAACAGCCTGCAGGCGCCGGTGTGGATCTACTACCGCGAGATGGACTTCGCGCGCCAGCGGCTGCTGCTGGGCGTCGATCCCTGTGTGGCGTTCGTGGTCACGATCGGCCTGGCCATCGCCGGGGCTGGTGTCTGGAGCCTCGTGGCGGGGGCCACGGCCGGTGCCTGGACCGGCGGCCTCGTCGCGCTCAGGCTCTCCCCGTATCGGCCGCGCTGGCGGCTGGAGCGAAGCGCCATCCGCTCCTATTTCAGCTTCTCCTGGCCGCTGGTGCTCGCCAACGGCAGCGGGATGCTCATCGCCCAGGGCGCGGTCCTCGCCGCGACGCGAGTGGTCGGGCTGGCCGGGGCCGGCGGGATCGGCGTGGCCTCGTCCATATCCGGGTTCACCGACGGAGTCGACGGGATCATCACCCAGGCTCTGTACCCGGCCGTCTGCGCGGTCCGCGAGCGCCGGGACCTGCTGCTCGAAGCGTTCGTGAAGTCCAACCGCCTCGCGCTGTTGTGGGGCCTTCCGTTCGGGGTCGGGGTCGCCCTGTTCTCCCCTGAGCTCGTGCGCTTCGTGATCGGAGGCCGTTGGGGCTTCGCGACCGACGTGATCGCCGCCTTCGGGCTCGTGGCCGGCTTCGACCAACTGGGCTTCAACTGGACCGCATTCCTGCGCGCGCTCGATCACACGCGGCCTATCGCGGTCATCGGCGCCGTCAACGTGATCGCGTTCGCGTGCGTGACCGTGCCGCTGCTGATCGCAGGCGGGATGCGGGGATTCGCGCTCGGATGGCTGGCGCTCGGCGTCACGACGCTCATGGTGCGCGCGCACTATCTCAAGCGTCTCTTCCCGGGGTTCAGCATGATCCGTCACTCGGTCCGGGCGATACTGCCGTGCGCACCGGCAGTCGCGGCCGTCCTCGCACTTCGCGCCGCCGGAGGACCGCCCCAGACGGCCAGGGCGGCTCTCGCCGAAGTCCTGGGCTACGTGGGGATCGTCGCAGCCGCCTCGCTCATCTGTGAGCGCGCGCTCCTGCGCGAGGTGATGGGCTACCTTCGGCGACGCGCAGCCGGGGGCGCCGCACCGATCGTGGGTGCCGGTGCTTAGGCCGCGCCGCCGTCCCGGCCAGCGGTCGCGGCCGGTCGTGGCCCACCGCTTCCCGCCGGGGCACTACCACTCGCCGGTCTCCGATCTGCGCGAGGTCACCGAGGAGGGCCGCCGCGCGCAGGTGTGGCCCGCCCAGCCCCGGACCACGCCGGGACTGGACTGGCGAGATGACGACCAGGTGCGGCTGTGTCACGAGGTGTTCGCCGCGCAGGAGCGGCTGGACCTGGCCCCGGTGGCCACCGGTGACCCGTCCACCTACTTCATCGCCAACGGGCAGTACCCGCCGCTGGACGCGTGGGTCCTGGAGGCACTGCTGAGGCATCTGCGCCCGCGCCGCATGATCGAGGTGGGATCGGGTTTCTCTTCGCTGATCACGGCCCGCGTCAATCGCGAGTTCCTCGGCGGGGCGCTGGACTTCACCTGCATCGAGCCGTTCCCGCGGGACTTCCTGGCCGATGTCCCCGGCATCGGCGCGCTGGTGGCGCGCAAGGTCCAGGACGTCGAGCTCGACCTCTACGCACGGCTCGGTGATGGCGACGTGCTCTTCATCGACACGTCACACACGATCAAGACCGGCGGCGACGTCCCGTGGATCTTCCACGAGATCCTCCCGCGGCTCGCGCCGGGCGTGGTGGTCCACATCCACGACATCTTCCTGCCCCGCGAGTACCCCGAGCTCTGGGTCTCGGAGGGATGGGGATGGACCGAGCAGTACCTCGTCCAGAGCTTTTTGATGTTCAACGACGCCTTCGAGGTGACCTTCGGCACCCGGTGGATGATCGAGCACCATCAGGATCTGCTCCACGCGGCCTTCCCCGGCTACGCCGGCCACGAACTGGAGGGCGGCTCGAGCCTGTGGCTCAGACGACGAGGCGGCCGTTCGCTGCTGCCCGATCCGCAGGCGCCGGCAGGTCCTTGACCCGCACCGCCGGCACACCGGCATAGAGGCCGTCGGGATCGCAGTCGCGGTTCACGATCGCACCCGCGGCGATGACGCAGCCGTCGCCGATCGTCACGCCCGGGAGGATCGTGGCGCCGACGCCGATCCAGCATCCGTTCCCGACGCGCACGGGATGCGGCCACCACCGCCCCGCCCGCTCCCGGGGATCGCTCGCATCATGCGACGAGGTGATGATCCGCACGCCGAAGCCGACGCCGGTGCGCTCGCCGATCGTCACCGACTCGACGTTCTCGACGAAGCAGTTGTAGTTGAGCGCAGCGCCGCGGCCGAGGCTGAAGCGTGCGCTCTGAAAGAAGCAGCCAGGCTTGATGCGGTCGCTGTCCAACTGCATGCCGAGCGCGCGGTACATCGCGGCGCGATCGCGCTCGTGGACCATCGCAGACGCCGCCAGCGTGTTGGCGCACCACGCCCAACTGCGCGAGCGCACGTCGGTGTGGGACGAGCCGCACACTGCCCGCGCGGCGCTGACGGTCAAGGCGAAGCGGTTCACCGCACCCCCCCGGGCGCGGTCCTCGGGCTGGGTGCCGAGCGACGTACCCGGCCGGGCCGCGGCCGGGCCCGCGCGGCGGCGACGATCGCGGCCACCGTGCGCCGGTCAAACTCGACCGACGTGTGGCGGGAGGCGGTGACACGGCCGCCCGCGCAGAGGGTGCGGCGCAGGCCGGGGTCTGCCGCGAGGCGCTCGACGGCGGCGGCGAGGCCGACCGGATCGTCGGGAGCGATGACGAGCGCGTTCTCCTCGTCGCGCACGAACTCGGCGGTGCCGCCGGAGGCCGTGGAGACGACCGGCCGCCCGAGGCCCATCGCCTCCAGGGGCACGAGGCCCCACGGCTCCTGCCAGCGCACGGGGAAGACGACGACGTCGGCAGTCTCATAGGCCGCGCGCAAGGCGCTCCCGCTGCGGAACGGCCCGACGCGGACGCGACCGCCGACGCCAAGGCGATGCGCCTGGGCCATCAGCTCGCGGGCGTGGGTCGCGTCGCCCTTGCCGTGGATGTCGAGCCGGGCCTCCTCGGGGAGATGGGCCAGCGCCGCCACGGCGGTGTCGATGCCCTTGCCGCGATCGATCCGCCCCACATAGACCATGCGCCAGCCCCACGGACGCTCGGCGAGGGGATCGAGGTGGGCGGCGGCGATGCCGGGATGGATGATCTCTGCGGCGCCGAGCCTCACCCCGGCGGCGCGCGCCGCCCGGAGCGTGTAGGCCGAGTTGAACAGCGCCGGGCCGGCCTGCGCGGGCTCGAAGTGGGTGGGAATGCGCAGCAGCCGGTCGGCGGCCGTGGCGAGCGTCGCGCTGCGCCCCATGAAGAACCGCGTCCACTGGTCGGCCTTGGGGCCGTAGACGAGCCAGTCGTTGTGGACGGAGAAGACCGCGGGGATGGACGCGCGCCGCACGCGCTCGACCAGCGACAGCGACATGTGCCCCATCGACCACCACGCCACGACGTCGGGCCGAAACTCGCGAAGATGGCGATCCAGTTCCCGGCCGTTGGCCCGCTCAATGCCGACGCGCGCAGCAAGGGACAGGCGCGGGAAGGTGTGGCGCTCCCAGTCCCAGTACCACCGGAGAGTCCGGTGGACGTCGGGCTCGTCGCCGGCGCTCACTGCGCGGTCGCGGTGCACGGAGGTGAGAACGCGCACCTCGTGCCCCTCGGCGCGGGCGCGCCGGTTGGCCGACTGCCAGACCAGCTCATAGCCGCCCTGGTGGTGGGGCGGGTACATGTTGCCCACCGAGAGGATCCGTAGCGGTCCCATCGCGCTGGGAACGGCTCGCGAGGGGGCGCCGGGCGCCGCGGGACTCACCGCAGCCCGGTCCGCCGCGCTCACAGCAGCACCGTCCGCCACGCGACGCTGCCGCACAGCAGCGCCACGAGCGTGGCGGCGTCTGAGACCGGGGAGCCCAGGCCGTGGCGCACACCATCCACCGCGCCCATCCGACGGGCCTCGGTGAGGATCCAGCGGGCGTAGGGCCATGCCGCGGCCAGCGCGACGCGGCGGCGGGTGAGCAGGGCCACCGCCACCGCGGCCACGGCGACATCGAAGCGCGCGGTCTTGCGGCTGAAGAACCACCGCCGGTGAAAGCATGTCGTGCGCAGTTCGGGCACGAGCCCGGCCACGGCCGGCATGTCCGAGGCCCAATGCCAGCGGTCCAGCAGCTCGTCCCAGAGCCGCCCGGGCACCACGGCGTGGTGCACGAGCGCATCGGGGGCAAATGCGGTCCGAGCCCCCCCGCGGCGCGCCTGCCAGGCGAACAGGGTGTCCTCTCCGATCGGGGTCCGGGCCGCTCGTGCGCGCCTCCGGTCGCGCGGAGCGAAACGGTGCCGGCCGCCCACGCGCTCCTGGCTTGCCAGCCAGTCGCGAAAGCCGCCGACGGCAGCGAACACCTCGCGCCGCACAAACACGTTCGCCGTGGGGTACAGGCCGTTCTCCGCGCTGACGATCACGGTCCGGTCAAACGGGGTGCGCGCCACCCCGGGCTCGGGAGCGACCGCGCCCTGAACGAGGCCGGCGCCGGCGCGGATGGCGCGTACTCCGGAAGCGAGCCAGTCGGGTACGGGGAAGCAGTCGGCATCGGTGAAGGCCAGGACGGGGGCGCGGGCCTCCGCGGCGCCGCGGTTGCGCGCCGCGCCAGGGCCCTGCCCGGGACCGGTGATCAGCCGGACCCCTGGCGCCCAGCGCGCCGCGATCGCCGCCGTCTGGTCGGTCGATCCGTCGTCGACGATCAGGATCTCGAACGACGCGTCCAGGCGTTGGGCCGCGAGGGCGCGCAGACAGCGGTCGAGCGTCGGCGCGGCGTCGCGGGCCGGGACGACCACGCTCACAGCAGGCGTGGGGGACGTCACCGCTGAGTGCCCGACGGCGTCCGCCGCCACGTCTGAGCTCCCGGTCGCGTATGGCATCACGCCAAAAGACTACTTCCTAGAGCATATTGGAGATACAGTCCCTGCGGTGCGCATCCTGCTCATCTCCCAGGAGATGCCCCCGGAGACCGACTGGGGCGGGATCGGCACGTATGTGGCGGCGCTCGGGCCGGCGCTGGCCGCCGCCGGAGCCGAGGTGCATCTCCTCTCCGTGGTGCCCGGACAGCCGGCGAGCGATCGGGTGGTCGACGGCATGATCGTCCATCGCCGCGGCCTGCGACGCCCGCCGGGCATGGGGCGGGCGACCCGGCTGCCGGAGTCGTGGGAGCGCGTCACGGTGGCCGCGGTCGTGGAACGGACGCGGCGGACGCTGGACTTCGCGCCCGACGTCGTCGAGGCCCCGGAATGGCGCGCCGAGGGGCTGGGCGTGGCCCTGGGCCGCAGGGTCCCGGTCGTCGTGCGCCTGCACTCCGCTGCTGAGCAGCTCTTCCCCTACTCCGGGCGGACCGGGCGCGACGCGCGACTGGCCGTCTGGCTCGAGCGCCGTGGCGTCGCCGCCGCCGACGTGGTGGTGAGCACCCCGTCCAACCTCGCCGACCTCGGGGCGCGCCTGAACGGCGGCGCCGCGGCGATGCCGTCGATGCGGGCGGTGAACCTGCCGGTTCCGGTGCCGGTGCCGGTGCCGGTCGTCCCGGGACCGGGGGACCCAGCGGGACCGGTACCGGCGGGCGCTCAGCGGGTGACCTTCGTCGGCCGGCTCGAGCGCCGCAAGGGCCCCGAGACGCTGGTGGCCGCCGCGCATGCGGTGCTGGCCGAGGTGCCCGGCGCGCGGTTCCGCTTCGTCGGAGCCGACACCGGCCTGCCCGGCGGGGGCTCCTACGCAGACTTCCTGCACACCGAGGCGCGGCGGCGGGGCGTCGAGCACGCGATCGAGGTCGCTGGGCACCGGCCACACGCCGACGCGCTGGCCGAGCTCCGCCGCGCCGCCGTCTGCGCCTTCCCGGCGCGCCACGAGACGTTCGGCTACGGAGCGGCCGAGGCCGCCGCCGCCGGGCGGCCGGTCGTCGCCTCTCGGATCCCGGCGTTCGCCTCCCTCCTCGACGGCGCCGCGCTCCTCGTCGACCCCGGTGATGTACCGGGCTGGGCGCAGGCGATCGTCGGGCTCCTGCGCGACCCCCAGCGCGCTCAGCAACTCGGAGCCGCCGCGGCCGAGCGCGTGCGCGAGCGCTGTGCCCCGGACCGGATCGCCGCCGAGATGCTCGACGCCTACGCCTACGCCGAGGCCCGGGGTCGAGCACGCGGGCGCGGGCGCCAGCGCCGGCCAGGCACGCGAGAACGCCGCATTCGAGCCAACACACCGGTATCCTGACCATCATGCGCGTCCTGGTCATGGCTCCGTTCGAGCGTGGCCGTGGGCAGGGCGGGTCGCTGCGCGCGACCGCCATCGCCGAGCGGTTGGAGGACCGCGAGGTGACGGTGGAGTGGCAGGTCGTGCGACGCCGCGCCCTCGGCCCCGTAGCTAAGCTCCGCGCCGCCCGGCGCGGTCTGCCCGTGCTGTCCGCCCTCTATGCGCCCCCGGCGACGCCGGCCGCCGCGCCCGACGCGATCCTCGTCGCCCACTCCTACCTGACGCCGGTGGTACGCCGGCTCACGCGTGGCACGCCGACGGTGGTGGACTTCCACAACCTCGAGTGGCGTCACCTGCTCGACGGTTCACCCGCCGGCCCGGCGGCGGGCCCGCCCGGCCCGCTGCGGTGGCTGTGGACCCGTGACCAGGCCCGGCTCATGCGCCGCGTCGAGGCCGCAGCGGTGGCCGGCGCCGACCTCAGCCTGTTCGTCTCCGAGACCGAGCAGGGCTGGGCGCAGGCCACCGTCCCCGGTGCGGCGACGCGCGTCGCGCCCTCGACGTTGCCCGCCGCCGTGGTGCGGTCCGCCGCCCGGATCGCGGCCGCCCGCGATCCCCGTGCCGGGGAGCTGGCCTACGTGGGGACGCTCACCTTTCCCACCAACGTCGCCTCGCTCGAGCGCTTCCTGACCGGCGTTTGGCCGGCGCTGCGCGCCGCTGACGCCGGCCTACGGCTGACGGTCGCCGGCCGATGTGCCCCGGACGTCCGCGAACGGCTCGCCCGCCACCCCGGCGTGACGGCGACGGGCTTCCTCGAGGATCTGACGCCGCTGCTCTCGCGCTGCCAGGCCGTGGTGATGCCCTTCGAGGGCGCGGCCGGCACGAGCCTGCGAACGATCTTCTATGCGCTGGCCGGCCTGCCGGTGATCGGGTCGCCTGAGGCGTTCAGGGGCATGGGGTTTGCCGCCGGGGTGGCGGCCGACCGCCCCGCCGCCTGGATCGCCGCGCTGTCGTCCGACGGGCGCGCCAAGGCCGTCGCGGTGGCCCGGGCCGCTCAGGCCGACGCCCGCCGACTGCAGGACGACCCCGGGCCGTGGGATGCGCTGGTGGCCGCGCTCGAGGTCATGACGCGCACCGGGCAGGCGCGGAGGGCACGCGACGGTCACGTCACGAGAGACGGCCACGCCGCGCCGGCCGTGGCGGCGTCGTGATCGGCCCGCGCTCGGCTCGTCGGGCCTCGGTGGTCGGCACCCCGCAGCAGGGGACCATCGTCGCCGGACTGCTCGTGCTCGCCGGGATCGCCGCCGTCGCGGCAGGGCGCGAGGCGGCGCTGGGCCGCGGACCCGTCGTCGCGGC
>DASXCN010000330.1:0-1515 GCA_036491155.1 Solirubrobacteraceae bacterium
GTCGCGGTCGCCGCCGGGCTCCGCGTCGACGGCCACATTCCGGGCGTGTCGGGCCCGATGCTGGATGCCTACCTCGCCGCCGGAGTGGAATCTGACCACGAGAGCACCCGCCTGGCCGAGGCCGAGGAGAAACGGCGCAAGGGGATGTGGGTGTTCCTGCGCCAGGGGTCGGCCAGCCAGAACCTGGTGGCGCTGGCGCCGTCGATCGTCGCCCACGGCACCGATCTGGCGGCCTTCTGCACCGACGACCGCGAACCCGACACGCTGCGCCGGCTCGGCCACGTCAACGATTGCGCGCGGCTGGCGGTGGCCAGCGGGATCTCGGAGGTCGAGGCGATTCTGCTGGCCAGCACCAACCCTGCCCGCTATCACGGCTTCGATGCCCTGGGCAGCCTCGGCCCGGGCCATCAGGCCGACATCCTGGCCTTCTCGGCGCTCGGAACCTGGCAGCCTGAGCGCGTGTGGCAGCGGGGGCGGGGCGTGGTCAGCGGCGGTGCGCTGGTCCCCGGTGCCGTCCCGGCGGCGCCCGTGCCCGACCTGCTGCGCGACACCGTCCACGTCGGTGCGCTGCCTTCGGCGGACGCGCTCGTGCTCCCTGTGCCTCTGGGCAGCCACGTGCGGGCGATCAGGGTTGAGAGCCACAGCCTCACCACCCGGCGTGCCGAGCTCGAGGTCGAGCCCGACGCCGACCTCGCCCACGCCGCCGTGGTCGAGCGCCATCACGCCACCGGCCGCGTCGGACGCGGGTACGCGACCGGCTTCGGGCTGGCGCGCGGGGCGATCGCCTCGACGGTCGCCCACGACGCGCACAACCTCGTGGTCGTCGGGCGCTCCGGCGAGGACATGCACTCTGCGGTGGCGCGGCTGGCCGAGATCGGCGGCGGCCAGGTGGCGGTGCTCGACGGCGCGGTGCTCGCGGAGGTCCCGCTCCCGCTGGCCGGGCTCATGAGCGACGCGCCGGCGGCGAGGGTCGCCGACCAGATCGAGGCGCTCAACCGCGCAGCGGCCGAGCGGCTGGGCACGACGGTGGCTGAGCCGTTCATGCAGCTCTCGTTCATCGCGCTCTCGGTCATCCCCGAGCTGCGGCTGACCGACGGCGGCCTCGTCGACGTGGACCGCTTTGAGTATGTGCCGGTGCAGATCGACTGACTTTTCGCGGCACGATGTCGAGAATCCCCTCCCGGCTCCGCTCATCAAGGTGAAGGGCCGCGAGAGGCGCGGCCCACGACACCAGGGAGACCACGAATGCCAAAGTATCTGCTGCTCAAGCGCTACCGCGGCGGCCCGGAGCCGCACCATCCCTTCCCGCCGATGGACCAATGGGCGCCCGAGGATGTCGAGGCGCACATCGCGTTCCAGCGGCACGTCGGCGCGATGCTCGAACAGAGCGGCGAATACGTCGGCGCGCAGGCGCTCACGCCGGCGCGCACCTGGGTCCGCTACGGCGGCCCGGACGCGGCGCCCGTCACCACCGACGGCCCACACCCCGAGACCAGCGACTTGATCGCGGGCTGG
>DASXCN010000331.1:0-3129 GCA_036491155.1 Solirubrobacteraceae bacterium
GGGTGCGGATGGATGGTGAGCGCGATGTCCTGCGCATTGGCGCCCATCTCCAGCGCGTGCACGGTCTCGGAGATGAGATCCCCGGCGCCGACGCCGACGATCCCGGCGCCCAGCAGGCGCTGGGACTCGCGCTCGAAGAGCAGCTTGGTCAGGCCCTCTTCGCGTCCCAGGCCCAGGGCCCGGCCCGACGCGGTCCACGGGAAGATCGCCTTCTCGTACTCGATGCCGTCGGCCTTGGCCCGGGTCTCGGTGAGGCCCATCCAGGCCACTTCGGGATCCGTGTAGGCGACCGAGGGGATGGTCTTGGCGTCGAATGAGAAGTCGAGCCCCGAGATGACCTCGGCGGCCACCTTGGCCTCGTGCATGGCCTTGTGGGCCAGCAGCGGCTCGCCCACGATGTCGCCGATGGCGTAGATCCCGGGCACGTTGGTGCGCATCTGGGCGTCGACGGGGATGAAGCCGCGCTCGTCGACCGTGACGCCGGCGGCCTGCGCGTCGATGGCCCGGCCGTTGGGCACCCGTCCCACGGCGACCAGCACTTGGTCGAACATCCGCGAGCCGGCACCGGAGATCTCCACCTTCAGCCCGTTCTTCTGGGCCTTGATGCTCTCAGCCTTGCTGGAGAGGAGCACGTCCTGGTAGCGGCCCCCGATCCGCTTGGCCAGCACGCGCACGAGATCTGAATCAGCCCCGGTGAGCAGATGGTCGAGCATCTCCACCACGGTGACCTTCGAGCCGAGGGCGTCGTACACGCACGCCATCTCCAGACCGATGATCCCGCCGCCGATGACCAGCAGCCGCCCCGGGATCGAGGTCGGCGACAGCGCGCCGGTGGAGTCGATGATCCGCTCGTCGTCGGGCAGACCGGGGATCATGGCCGGCTGCGAGCCGGCGGCGATGATGACGTTGTCAAAACTGACGTCGCGGTCGACGACGCGCAGCGCGTTGGGCCCGGTGAGCGTCCCGACGCCGTGGATCACCTCGACGTCGCGCCGCTGGGCGAGGCCCACCAGCCCGCCGGTGAGCTTGTCCACCACCGATTGCTTCCACTCGATCAGCTTCGGCAGGTCCACCTTCGGCTTGCCGAACGACACGCCGTGCGTCGCCATCTCCTCGGTCTCGGCGATCACGCGCGCCGCGTGCAGCAGTGCCTTGGAGGGGATGCAGCCGACGTTGAGGCACACGCCGCCCAGCTTCTCGTCGCGCTCGATCAGCGCGGTCTTGAGCCCGAGGTCCGCCGCTCGGAACGCGGCGGTGTAGCCACCCGGGCCCGAGCCCAGCACCACGACCTGAAAGTCATGGTCTGACGACCCGCTGTCGGAGGGCGGAAGTGGGGGAGGCGGCTCGGACACGACGGCGGCCTCGGTGCCCCCCTCCTCCGAGGCGCCGTTCGCAGAGGCTGTCGAGGCGGCCTCGGAGCTGGGCGAGGCCTCCGTGGCCACGGCCCCATCGCCGGCCCCATCGAGCGTCAGGATCAGCGACCCCTTCGACACCCGGTCGCCCACCGAGACCGACAGGTCCTTGACCACGCCCGCGGACGGCGCGGGCACGTCCATCGTGGCCTTGTCTGACTCGAGGGTGACCAGTGGATCCTCGACGGCGACCTCATCGCCGACCGCTACCAGGATCTCGATCACCGGGACATCGTCGAAGTCCCCGATATCGGGGACGCGTACCTCAGAGACCTCGCTCACAGCAGCGCCCGGCGCAGGTCTGACAGCACGCCGACCAGGTAGGCCACGAATCGCGCCGCCGACGCGCCGTCGATCACGCGATGGTCGTAGGAGAGCGAGAGCGGCACCATCAGCCGCGGCACGAACTCCGAGCCGTTCCACACCGGCTTCATCGCGGCGCGCGTCACCCCGAGGATCGCCACCTCGGGCGCATTGACGATCGGCGTGAACGAGGTGCCGCCGATCCCGCCCAGCGACGAGATGGTGAATGTGGCGCCGCGCATCTGATCCAGCGACAGCTTGCCCTCGCGCGCCAGGCCCGAGAGCTCGGTGAGGTCGGTGGCGATCTCCTTCAGGCCCTTGCGGTCCGCGTCCTTGATCACCGGCACGAGCAGGCCGCCGGGAGTGTCGGCGGCAAAGCCGATGTTGTAATAGCGCTTGAGGACGAGGTGGTCGCCGTCCAGCGACGAGTTGAAGTTGGGGAACTCCTGGAGGGCCTTCACGCACGCGGCCACCAGGAAGGCCACCATCGTGAACTTCACCCCGGCGCGCGCGTGCTCCTCGTTGAGCTGCTTGCGCCAGGCCTCCAGGTCGGTGATGTCGGCCTCGTCGTTGTGGGTGACGTGCGGGATCATCACCCAGTTGCGCGCCAGGTTGGGCGCAGAGATGCGCTGGATCCGCGAGCGCTCCACGCGTTCCACCGGGCCGTACTTCTCGAAGTCCACCGTCGGCCATGGCAAGAGATCCAGGCCGCCGACGCCGCCGCCGGCCGTGCCGCCACCGGGCGACGCCGCGCCACCATCGGCTCCCTTGCCGTCGGCGAGGTTCTGCACGTCGTCGCGGGTGATGCGTCCCTTGCGGCCGCTGCCGGTCACCGCGCTCAGGTCCACGCCCAGCTCGCGGGCCAGCCGCCGCGCCGACGGGCTGGCGTAGATCGGGCCGCCGCCGTTGGCGCGCGCCGGGGCGGGCGCGGGGGCAGGCTGAGCTGGCGGTGGTGACTCGGCCGGCTGCGACGGCGCTTCCACGGCCTCGGCGGGGGCCGTCGTGGGCTCCGCGGCGCGGTCGGCGGCCGCCGCCTGCTCGGCCGGCTCGCCGGCGCCGGAGTCGCCGTCAGACCCCTCCAGGCTCATCAGCACCGAACCCTGCGCCACCCGATCTCCCAGCGAGACGCTGATCTCGCGCACCACGCCGGCCAGCGGGGCCGGCACGTCCATCGTGGCCTTGTCGGACTCCAGGGTGACCAGCGGATCCTCGACGGCCACCGAGTCGCCGACGGAGACGAGGATCTCGATGACCGGTACGTCGTCGAAGTCCCCGATGTCCGGGACTTCCACCTTCGTCAGGGTGGTGCTCATACGGTCGTCGGCAGCGGTGCGTCCGTGTCGATGTCGTACTTCTTGATCGCCTGTGCGACGAGCTTGCGATCCACCGTGCCGGCGTCGGCCAGCTCCTTGAG
>DASXCN010000332.1:0-9995 GCA_036491155.1 Solirubrobacteraceae bacterium
AGCAGCCTCACCTACGCCTACGGGCTCTATGACCTGGGCGTGGCCCTGCTGCGCTCAGGCGACGCCGCCAGAGCCGTGCCGATCCTCGAGCAGCGGCTGAAGATCCCCAACCAGACGGGCGTGGTCCAGCAGACCCTCAACCAAGCGCTGCAAGCGAGCGGCCAGGCGCCCTCACCGGCCCCCGGCCCCGGCCACGGTCATGGGCGGGGACGCGGCCACGACGGCGGGGGCGGCCCCGGCCCGTCGGGCGGCGCCGGGCTCTCGCCGCCGGCCGCCCAGGGCGGCGACGAGCATTCGAACTTCGTCGACTGACGTCAGGCGGCGAAGCCGGCCTTACCGCGGCGGCCGCTCAACTCGTCCTTGACGTCGAGCGAGGCCAGCACCGCGTCGACGGCGTGACGGCCGCTGTCGCGCTTGGCGCCCCCGGTCACCCGCTCGCGCGCCTGCTCCACGGTGTCGACGGTGAGCACGCCGAAGCCGCAGGGCACGCCGGTGTCGAGCGCCACCCGTGTGATCCCGTCGGCGGCCGATGAGCAGACGTACTCGTAGTGGTCAGTCTCGCCGCGGATTACCGCGCCCAGGCACACCACCGCGTCAAAGCGCCCGGACTCGGCCGCGTACTTGGCCACCAGCGGGAGCTCGTAGGCCCCGGGGACGGTGAAGCTCTCCACGGTCTCGACGCCCGCCTGCGCCAGCGCGTCCCGCGCGCCGCGCTCCAGCGCATCGGCGAGGTCCTCGTAGAACCGCGCCACACACAGCGCGACCCGCCGCTCAGTTGCCATCGCGGCGGTGACGGTCCTGCTCGTGCTCGCGCTCGAGCATCTCCTCATCGAGCGCCAGCCCCTGGTGGTGCAGAGTGTGGCCGAGCTTCTCGCGCTTGGCTTGCAGGTACGCGATGTTGTGGGGGTTGGGGGCATGCTGGATCGGAATCTGGTCGGCGACCGAGAGGCCGTAGCCGGCGAGGCCGGAGATCTTCTTGGGGTTGTTAGTGAGGATCCGGATGCTCGTGAGTCCCAGGTCGACGAGGATCTGCGCCCCGATGCCGTAGTCGCGCAGGTCGGCGGGCAGGCCCAGGCGCAGGTTGGCGTCGACGGTGTCCAGCCCCTCCTCCTGGAGCTTGTAGGCCCTGAGCTTGTTGAGCAGGCCGATGCCGCGCCCCTCCTGGGAGAGGTAGAGGAGCACGCCGGTGCCCTCCTTCTCGATCATGGCCAGCGCCGACTCGAGTTGCTCCCCGCAGTCACAGCGCAGCGAGTGGAACACGTCGCCGGTGAGGCACTCGGAGTGGACGCGCACCAGCACGTCCTCCTTGCCCTCGACATCGCCTTTGACCAGCGCCACGTGGTGCTTGTTGTCCACCAGCGAGCGATAGCCGACGGCCACGAAGTCCCCGAACGTGGTGGGCAGCTTGGTGTCGACCACCCGCTCGACCAGCTTCTCGTGGCGACGCCGGTAAGCCACCAGGTCGGCGACGGTGATCATCTTCAGCCCGTGGCGCTCGCAGTAGGCGACGAGGTCCGGCACGCGCGCCATCGTCCCGTCCTCGTTCATGATCTCGCAGATCACGCTCGACGGATTGAGGCCGGCGAGCCGGGCCAGGTCCACCCCGGCCTCGGTCTGACCGACGCGCTCGAGCACGCCCCCGGCCCGGGCCTTGAGCGGGAAGACATGACCGGGCTGGACGAGCTCGCGCGGGCTGGACTTCGGGTCGATCGCCACCTGGATGGTGCGAGCGCGATCGGCGGCGGAAATACCGGTGCTGACGCCGGAGCGCGCCTCGACCGAGACGGTGAAGGCCGTCTCGAAGGCGGACTCGTTCTTGGCCGCCATGAGATCGAGGCCGAGCTGGTCGCAGCGCTCAGGGGTGAGGCCGAGGCAGATGAGCCCGCCGCCCTCCTTGCGCATGAAGTTGATCGCCTCGGGGGTCACGAACTGGGCGGCGATCGTCAGGTCGCCCTCGTTCTCGCGGTTCTCGTCGTCGCAGACGACGACCATCTTGCCCTGGCGGATGTCCTCGATCGCATCTTCGATCGTGGAGAAGGCCGACGTGGTCGAGCTCATCGCGCGGTCGCCACCAGCCTCTCGACGTATTTGGCCAACACATCCACCTCCAGATTCACGGTTGTCCCGACCTCGGCGTGGCCGAGGTTCGTGCGCTCGAGCGTCTCGGGTATCAGTGAAACGGTAAACGATGCGTCTCCCAGCCCGGCCACGGTGAGCGAGACGCCGTCAACGGTGACCGACCCCTTGTAGACCAGGTAGCGCAGGATCTCGTCGCCCGCCTCGACCTCGACGCGCCGCGAGAACCCGTCGGGAGCGACCGATCTGACCGTCCCCACGCCGTCGACGTGCCCCTGCACCATGTGGCCCCCGAGCCGGTCTGACAGGCGCATGGCAAGTTCGAGGTTCACCGCGGCACCGGCCCGGGCCTCGGCCAGCGAGCTCAGTCGCAGGGTCTCGTTCATCACCTCGGTGGCGAACGCCGTCGCCTGCACGTCGGTCGCAGTCAGGCAGACGCCGTTGACGGCGATGGAGTCGCCCTCGGTGATCTCACCGGCCAGCGACGAGGACACGATCAACCGCACGCCCTCCTCGGAGCGCTCCACGTCCTCGATCCGGCCGAGGTCGGCGATCAAACCGGTGAACATCAGCGGCCGGCCCCTTACCACTTCCTGATGCGGGCCGAGACGAGCAGGTCGTTGCCGATCCGCTCGCATTCCAGGCTCTGCGCGCGCACCGCGTCGGCGATCTGCTCGGCGCCCTCGCCCTCAAGCGGGTCACGCGCGGTGCGCCCCCCGAGGATGAGCGGGGCCAGAAAGAGCCGGATCTCATCGATCTCGCCCGCGTCGAGGAACGCGCCGGCCAGGCGGGGGCCGCCCTCCAGCAGGATCGAGGCGATGCCGGCGGCGCCGAGCTGGTCCAGGGCGGAGACCACACGGGCGGGCTCGTTCTCGCCGGTGGCCACAATCACGTCGGCACCGTGGGCCTCCAGCGCGTCGGTGGCGGCCCGCGGCGCCGCGCGCGACACGACCACCGTGAGCGGGGCCTGGCGGGCGTCGCGCACCAGCTGGGCCTGGAGCGGCAGGCGGCCCAGCGAGTCGAACACGACCCGCCGTGGCTGCCGCGTCACCCCGGGGATCCGCGCGGTCAGCATCGGGTCGTCGGCCAGGGCAGTGCCGACGCCCACGGCGACGGCATCGCATTCGGCGCGCCAGTGGTGGGCGCGCTCGCGGCTGGACTCCCCCGAGATCCACTTGGAGTCCCCGCGGTGGGTGGCCACCTTGCCGTCGAGCGTCATCGCCGACTTGAACAGGATCCAGGGACGGCCGGTCCGCGCCCGCTTGCGGAAGGGCTGGTTGAGCAGCTTGGCGCGGTCCGAGAGGTCGCCGTCGTCGAGCACCACCTCGACGCCGTCGTCGCGCAGGATGCCCAGGCCGCGCCCCGAGGCGTGAGACGACGGGTCATCGGAGGCAACCACGACCCGGCTGATGCCCGCTTCGCGGATAGCGTCGGTGCACGGCGGGGTGCGGCCGTGGTGACAGCACGGCTCCAGCGAGACGTACAGGGTGGCGTCGGCGAGGTCGTGGCCCCCGGCCGCGCGGATGGCCTCAACCTCGGCGTGGGGCGCGCCCAGCTCGCGGTGATACCCCTCGCCGATCGGCCCGTCCAGGTTGGCGATCACCGCTCCCACCAAGGGGTTGGGACTGACCTTGCCGCGGCCCTGTTCCGCGATCTCGATCGCGCGAGCGAGATGGCGGCGATCGGTATCGGCGATGGTTGTCATTGGCGCTTCGGAGCATAGTTCGAGGCACATTTACCGCGCCTAAGGCCGTCGCCATGGCACCTGCGTGCCTCGCGCGCCTATCCGCCGCCGCCAGACGGGTGCGGAGGGTTCTGGCGGCAGCCTTTGAGTCGGTAGACGCTCATCTCGGGACCGGGCCGCGCGTACTGGCTGGGGTAGTAGTCGATCGACCAGTCGAAGCTGAAGGGGACGGCGCGGTTGCCGGTGGCAAACGGACTGACGTGGAACATCAGCGTGGCCTGGTTGGACAGCGCGGCGTAGTAGGCGATCGCCGACGGGGCGAGCTTGGGCTGCGCGAAGGACCGGCCGGCCTGCAGCGACCCGATGACCACCCAGCAGTAGCCGCCGTTCGCGTACTCCTGCAGGAGCTCGGGGCGCAGCGTCCGCTCGTATTCGTCGATGGCCACGTAGCGATGCTCGCCCAACGGCAGGTGGTTGCCCTTGGTGTCGACGTCGGTCACGTAGGGGTTCCAGAGCTGCCAGCGCGCGCCGGTGGTCGTCCACTGCAGCGAGCGCCCGATGTCCTGCCCCCAGTCGGTGGAGACGATCGGCTCCACCACCACCTTGGCGCCCGCGGGCACATGGCGGACCATCCACGCCCGGGTGACGTTGCGCGTGTCGGGGTTGGAGAGCACGGCGTCGTTGTGGACGACGGCGGCCAGGCTTTGGCCCAGCATCACCACCGCGACCGCCCCGGCGGCGAGCGCCAGCGGCATCCCGCGGGCGCGGATCAGCCATCGAGCGGCCTCGACGGCGCCATAGGCGGCGAGCAGGGCGATGATCGGAAACACCGGCATCAGCCAGCGGCCGAAGTAGCGCTGCTGGTCGCCCATGAACACCACGAAGGCGATCGGCGCGGGCACGAGGACCGCGGCCAGCGCCAGACGGCGGCGCACCACGAGCATCACGCTGCCCGCCAGCGCGGCGATCGACGGCGCCCAGCCCAGTCCCCAGGTGAACGTCCAGAAGTAGAAGGCGGTCCCGCTGGCGGCCGTGGTGCCGAGCTTCTCGGGGTCTGAGCCGCCGGCCAGCGCCTGCTGGGTGGTCACCCCGGCGTGGAAGGCCGAGAAGTCCAGCACCGAGTACGGATTGGCGGCGATGAAGGCCAGCACCCCACAGCCCAGGGCCAGGACGACGCGGCGCAGGGCGGTGAGCGGCGCGCCCCCGGCGCCGTCACACACGGCGGCCGCGACCAGGCAAACCGCGGTGATCGCCCCGGTGTACTTGGTGGCCGCCGCGAGCCCGATGCCGATCCCGGCGATGACGTAGTCGCGCCGCGCGCCGTTGCGCAGCACTCCGGAGACGCCGTAGAGCGAAAGGGCCACCGGGGCCAGGGCGGGCACGTCGTTGAGCGCCAGATGGCTGTAGAAGATGGGCAGGAAGGCCAGCCCGAAGATGGCCGCGCCCAGCAGCGCCGTGGTCCTGTTGAAGAGCCGCTCGCCCGCGAGGTAGGTCAGCCAGACCGCGATCGTCCCCAGCACCGCGGCCACGACGCGGGCCACCACGAAGACCTCGGTGGGGTCGGAGACGTAGGCGCGCCGCACCGCGTCCGGGCCGCCGAACCAGAGCTCGAAGACGAAGTGCAGCAGGTAGGAGTATGCCGGCGGGTTGAGAAAGTACTGGGGGTTGTAGTCATGCGAGAAGAATGCGATCGCCCGCGGCACGAAATGCGTCGCCTCGTCGGAGTTGTAGCTGTAGGGCAGCCCCTGCCTGACCCCCCACAGGCGCAGGCCCAGCGTGACGGCCAGCAGCAGCCACAGCGCGGGGCGGTGCAGGTCACGCCGGCGACCGCCGGGCGCGCGCGAGGTCCAGAACCACGCACCGCGACGGCGGCCTGACGATGGCGGCGACACCGCAAGCCGACGGGGCGGCTCGGGCGTCTTTGCCGTTGCCGTGTCCATCTTCATGTACGAGTATCCCGCTACCGTGTGATGAATAGCGCGCCCCCACGGAGCATCGGTACGTCCGCACGCCCACGGCGCGGCGCGAGTTGAGGCGGTAGGGCCGCGCCCGAGGACATGAAGCTCATCATCCAGATCCCCTGTTTCAACGAGGAGGCGCAGCTGCCCACGACGCTGTCCTTCCTCCCGCGCGAGGTCGAGGGATTTGACGCGGTGGAGTGGCTGATCATCGATGACGGCTCCACCGACGCCACCATCGAGACCGCCCGGGCCCGCGGCGTCGATCACATCGTCAAGCTGACCAACCACAAGGGGCTGGCGGCGGGCTTCCAGGCGGGGCTCGACGCCGGGCTCAAGCTCGGCGCCGACGTGATCGTCAACACCGACGCCGACAACCAGTACGACGGGCGCGACATCCCCAAGCTGGTGGCCCCGATCGTGCGCGGCGACGCCGACATGGTGATCGGCGACCGCCGCGTGGACTCCAACGAGCACTTCAGCTGGTCCAAGCGCCGCCTGCAGCGGCTGGGCTCATGGGTGGTGCGCCAGGCATCCGACACCGAGGTTCCCGACACCACCTCGGGCTTTCGCGCCTACAACCGCGAGGCGGCGCTCCAGATGCAGGTGGTCTCCAAGTTCACCTACACGCTCGAGACGATCATCCAGGCGGGCAAGCTCCTCGTGGCGGTCGATCACGTCCCGGTCCACACCAACCCCACGACCCGCGAGTCCCGGCTGTTCCCCTCGATCCCGGCCTATATCCGCCGCAACGGTCTCTCGATCTTCCGGATCTACTCCCAGTACGAGCCGCTGAAGGTGTTCTGGGGCGGGGCTCTGGTGATGGGCACGCTGGCCCTGGCGGTATTCGTCCGCTTCGTCGTGTTCTTCATCGAGGATCCGCACAAGGCGACCGGTCACATCCAGTCGCTGATCGCCGGCGGCGTCCTCTTCAACGCCGCGATGCTGCTGGGTGCGCTCGGCGTGATCGGTGACCTGCTGGCGGCCCAGCGCACCCTCTCGCAGCGGACGTTCGAGCGCATTCGCCGCATCGAGCTCCAGCTCGGCGTCCAGCCGTCGCACTACGAGCCCGGCGGCGCGACCCCCGCGACGGGCGGGGGTGGTCCGGAAGGCGGGTCAGGCCGCGCCCCCGACGAGCGCAAGGCGGTGGAGGTGTGAGCTCGGGCACCGCGGTGCCCACGGGCAACACCTACGACAAGTACGGCTCGACCAACCCGGTCGTGCGCCGGCTGATGGCCGGCTTTGAGCGGACCCTGGACGAGCTGTTCACCATCGCCGGTCCGGACACCATCCTGGACGTCGGTTGCGGCGAGGGCGTGCTCACCGAGCAGTGGGCCGACCGCCGCCGACCATCGCCACCCAGCCGCGTCGTGGGCATCGACCTCGAGGACCCCAAGCTGTCGGCCGAGTGGGTCGGGCGCACGCGGCCCAACCTCAGCTTCGCGCCGATGGAGGTGGAGCGCCTGCAGTTCGCCGACGACGAGTTTGAGCTGGTGGCGGCCACCGAGGTGCTGGAGCACGTCGCCGACCCCGAGCGTGCCCTCGCCGAGATGGCAAGGGTCGCGAGCGGCCACCTCCTGGTCTCGGTGCCCCACGAGCCGCTGTGGCGCGCGCTCAACATGGCCCGGGGCGCGTATCTGCGCCAGCTGGGCAACACGCCCGGCCACCTCAACCACTGGACCCGCGGCTCGTTCCTGCGCCTGCTGGGGCGCTATGGCGAGGTGGCGGAGGTCCGCGCGCCGTTCCCGTGGACGATGCTGCTCGTCGCAGTCCGCGCGTGAGCTCCACGACGACGACGCGGGCGGGCGGGACTGATCCCGTGCCGGCCGGCGGCAACGACGGCCGTCCCGGGCCGGCCGGCGGCGAGCCCCCGCAGCAGTCCTTCGCCTCCGGCGCGCGCATCCTGACCATCGGGATCGCCTCGACGGGCATCTTCACCTTCCTGTACCTGGCCACGGCGAGCCACGTGCTCAACGCTCCGTCCTATAGCCGCATCTCGCTCTGCTGGGCGATCATGTTCGTGATCCTCTCGGTGATCTACCGGCCGATCGAGCAGCTGCTCTCGCGTACGATCGCCGACCGCCGGGCGCGCGGGCTGCACGGGCATCCACTGCGCGTGCCCGCCGCTATCCAGTTCGGCTTCGCCGTCGTCTTCCTCATCATCGCCCTGGCCCTGCGCCCTCAGATCCAGCAGGGCATGTTCGACGGCTCCAGCGCGCTGTACTGGATCCTCGTCGTCGGCGTGCTGGCCTACGCCGGCAGCTACTTCGCCCGTGGCTGGCTGGCCGGGCACCAGCGCTTCGCCCTGTACGGCGGCCTGGTCTTCCTGGAGTCCACCTCCCGCTTCCTGTTCCCGCTGGCCGTCGCCGTCGGCATCGGCTCCGGGCAGGGCGTGGTCGGCCTCGGCATGGCCGTGGCCCCCTTCGCGTCGTTGTCGGTGATGCCGCTGGCCTTCTCGCGCATGCGGCTGCGCGATCCCGACGGCGCGATCGCATCTGAGGCGGTCGCGGCCGACGCCGCGGGCGCCGGCGAGGGGCCCGCCGCGACGCAGATCGAAGAGACCGGCAGCAACCAGCTCTCCATCCGCCACGGCGCCGGCTTCGCCGTCTCGGTCGTCGGGATCATGTTCTCCGAGCAGATGCTGATGAACGCGGGCGTGCTCATCGTGGCCGCCAAGAGCGGCGGTGGCGACCTCACCATCGGCATCGTCGGCTTCGTCTTCAACGTCATGCTCATCGTCCGCGCGCCGTTGCAGCTCTTCCAGGCGATCCAGACCTCGATCCTCCCCCACCTCGCCGGGCTCGAGGCCCGCGAGAGCACCGCGGAGTTCCACAAGGCGATCCGGACGACGATCCTGGTCATCGCGGGGTTCGGCGCCGCAGTGGCGCTGGGCCTGCTGCTCATCGGTCCGCCGGTGATGAACGCCCTGCTCGGTGACAAGGGCTTTGCCTACGGACGGCTGGGGCTGGCCGCGGTGGGGCTCGGGATGGGGCTGCACCTGATCTCGGGCACGCTCAACCAGGCCGCCCTGGCCCGCGGGCGGGCGTCGGCCGCCGCCGTGGCCTGGCTGCTGGCGGCGTCGCTGTTCGTCGTCTTCGTGGCCACCGGCGGGGGCACCGAGCACGCCGAGGTCACGCGCGTCGAGGTTGGCTATTTGGGCGCGACCGCCGTTTTGACGGTGCTGCTGTGGCTGCTGTACCGGCGCGGGCCGGCCGCGTCGTCGTCGACGTCGTCGCTACGGCCGGCTCCGGGCGCGAGCTGAGGCGCGAAGCGTCTACGACAGCTAAGGAAGGCGGCGCGTGCGGTTGTGCCACCGCGGCGGCGAGATCTTGAACCTCTGGATCGCACACTGCCGTCTCCGCACCGGCGCGATCCGAAACCGGAGCCATGTTGAACTCTCGGATCGCACGCCTTCCGCGCGGGCACCGTGCGCTCTGAAGCGTCAAACCCCGGCGCGACGAGCCCGCTCCCTTCCCCAGCCGCAGTAGACGCCGCATGCCCAAGCGTCGCGGACGGTAGACCAGCGGCGAACGGGCGGCAGACCAGCGGCAGGCGACTACACCGCACCCGCCGCGACCCGGATCTCCTCATAGGCCGCAGCCGGATCGTTTGACCCGAACACGGCAGACCCCGTGACCAGCAGGTTGGCCCCGGCCTGCACCACGGCACCGGCGGTCTGCTCGTGGATCCCGCCGTCGACCTCGAGCGCGACCTCGGCGGGGAGCTCGCGGCGCATGCGCTCGAGCTTGCTCAGTGAGTTGGCGATGAAGCTCTGGGCGCCCCAGCCCGGATTGACGCTCATGCACAGGGCCAGGTCAAGGGTCTCGCGCGACACCTCGAACAGGGCGTCGATCGGGGTGGCGGGACTCAGCGCCGCGCCGGCGGTGCACCCGGCCTGGCGGATCTGATCAAGCGCGTAGTGGACGTGCGGGGTGGCCTCGACGTGGATCGTGATGGAGTCCGCGCCGGCCTTGGCGATATCCGGGACGTGGCGCTCGGGCCGCTCGACCATCAGGTGCACGTCAAGGACCGCGCCGGCGTCGTGGACCAGGTCAGCCAGGGCGGAGACGACGACGGCTCCGAAGGTGATGGGCGGCACGAAATGGCCGTCCATGACGTCGACGTGGATGACACGCGCCCCCGCCGCCAG
Source organism: Solirubrobacteraceae bacterium (assembly GCA_036491155.1). Lineage (GTDB taxonomy): Bacteria > Actinomycetota > Thermoleophilia > Solirubrobacterales > Solirubrobacteraceae > Palsa-465. The sequence goes on from DASXCN010000332.1 coordinate 9,869, forward strand.
CACCTCGGAGACCTGAGCGCCCAGCTTGGCGAAGTCGGCGGAGAGGATCGACGGGGCCACCCGCCGCTCGCGCAGCAGGGCAGCGTGCCTGGCAGCCATGCGACGCTAGACCTCCTGGAGCATGCTG
>DASXCN010000333.1:0-6193 GCA_036491155.1 Solirubrobacteraceae bacterium
GGTCCTGTTCACGCTGAGCAGGGGCGACCTGGCGTCGGCCACGCCGTCGTCGGCACTGGTGATCAACGAGGTCTACGGCGGCGGGGGCAACTCGGGCGCCACCCTGACCAACGACTTCATCGAGGTGGCCAACCGCAGCACCGCGGCGGTGCCCGTCGACGGATGGTCGGCCCAGTACCACTCGGGTAGCGCCGGCGGCGCGTGGCAAACCACCGCGCTGACCGGCACCATTCCCGCCGGCGGCATCTACCTCGTGGGCGAGTCCCCGGGTACCGGCGGCACCCAGCCGCTGCCGCCGACCCAGGCCAGCGGCGACATCGCCATGTCGGCCACGTCGGGCACCGTCGCGCTCGTGCACGGGACCGACCCGCTGACCTGCACGGACTCCGCCTCCTGTGAGTCGGCCTCCACCGACCTCGTCGGCTACGGCACGGCCGCCATCAGCGAAGGCACGCCGGCCAGCGGAGCGTCGAACACGCAGTCGGTGGCGCGCTCCAGCTCGCCGGACACCGACGGCAACGCCACCGACTTCACCGCCGGCACCCCCACCCCTGGCGCGGCCAACGACGGCAGCTCGGGGGGCGGTGGCGGGACCGGCACGGGCGAGCCCGGCCCGCTGCGCATCCACGACATCCAGGGCACGAGCTTCGTCTCCCCGCACAACGGCGACGCGGTCACCAACGTGCCCGGCATCGTCACCGCGATCCGGGCCAGCGGCTCGAGCAAGGGCTACTGGATCCAGGACCCCAACCCCGACAACAATCCCGCGACGAGCGAGGGCATCCTCGTCTTCACGTCCTCGGCGCCGTCGGGCGTCGCGGTGGGTGATTCGGTGCTGGTCTCCGGGACGGTCAAGGACTTCTATCCGCTGGGCAGCGGTGAGACCGCGAGCTCGACCGCCCAGCTCTCGGTGACCGAGATCGACAGCCCGACGGCGACCGTCCTCTCGCACGGCAACGCGCTGCCGGCGCCGGAGGTGATCACACCCACCACGGTGCCCAACACCTACGCCCCGGACCTGGGTGGCGGCAACATCGAGTCCACGCCGATCCAGCCCGACCGCTCGGCGCTGGACTTCTGGGAGTCGCGCGAGGGCATGCGCATCGAGGTCGATGACGCCCGCGTCGTGGGTCCGTCTGACAGCTTCGCCGAGCAGTACGTCACGACCAAGCCCGACCAGGACCAGACGTTCCGCGGCGGCAGTGAGCTGCTGGGCGAGAACCAGACCCCGTCGGGTCGGATCGAGGTCGTGGCGGCCGACGGCTCCAACCCCGAGGTCAACGTCGGCGACGTGTTCCAGGGGGCCACCGTCGGACCCGTCGACTACTCGGAGTTCGGTGGCTACATCATCGCCGCCACGACGCTGGGGACGGTGCAGCACAACAACCTGCCACGGACCGTGGCCACCTCGCAGACCAAGAACCAGCTCGCCGTCGCCACCTACAACGTGGAGAACCTGGCGCCAAGCGACCCCGACTCGAAGTTCCAGCGGCTCGCTCAGGGCGTGGTCACCAACCTGGCCAGCCCCGACATCGTGGCCGTCGAGGAGGTCCAGGACAACGACGGAGCCACCGATGACGGCGTGGTCGCCGCCGATCAGACGATCAACAAGCTGACCACGGCAATCGTCAACGCGGGCGGCCCGCACTACGACTCCCGGGAGATCGACCCGGTCAACGACCAGGACGGAGGCGAGCCGGGCGGCAACATCCGCGTGGTCTTCCTCTACAACCCGGCGCGGGTCACGTTCGTCGATCGCGGCGCGGCCTCGGTCAACCGCTCCACCACCGGGACGCAGGTGATCAAGACCAAGGGCGAGCCGGACCTGACCCTGTCGCCGGGCCGGATCGACCCGACCAACCCGGTGTGGACCTCCAGCCGCAAGCCGCTGGTGGGCGAGTTCACCTTCCAGGGCCGGCCGGTGTTCGTGGTGGCCAACCACTTCGACGCCAAGCTCGGCGACCAGAACGCGGACGGGCGCTTCCAGTTCCCCGCGCAATCCTCGGCCACGCAGCGCGCGGGGCAGGCCTCGGTTGAGCACGCGTTCGTCCAGAACGTCCTCAACATCGACCCCAAGGCCGATGTGGTCGTCGTCGGCGACCTCAACGACTACCAGTTCAGCCCGTCGCTCAACGTGCTCAAGACGGGCACCGCGGACGGCAGCGGCAACTCCATCCTCACCGATCTGATCGGAACCCTCCCGGTCAACCAGCAGTACACCTACGACTTCGACGGCATCTCGGAGGTGCTGGACCACATCCTGGTCAGCAAGGGACCCAACGCGGTTCAGTACCAGCCGGTGCACCTCAACGCCGAGTACGCCGATCAGGTCTCAGACCACGACCCGCAGGTGGTGCGCTTCAAGCCGTAGGGGCCGCAATGGCATCAAGATCCGCCGCGACCAACCTGCGTGACGGGCGGCTCTCGGTCTACGACCCGCCGAACGCGCGCACGGCCCTGCGGGCGCCGGCTACTCTCCGGAGCCCTCGCGGCGCCGGGTCAACGGGCTGACCGCGCCGAGATGCCCGATCTTGTCGGGGTTGACGATCGAGCGGATCGTCTGCACGGCGCCGTCGACGATGTCAAAGCCCAGCACGGTGACCACCAGGCCGTCGAGATCGCGGACCACCGCCCCCGGCTGCGCGTTGACCAGAGCCGGCTCGAAGACCAGGTTGAGCCGGCGGTTCTGGTTGGCGAAGGCCCGCACGAGGTGGACGACGCGGTCGCGTCCGTGGATGGGCTCGGGCAGCGCGGCCGCCTTGCCGCCGCCGTCGCCGACGAACACCGCGTCCTCGGCGACGAGGTGCAGCAGTGCGTCGATGTCGCCGTCACGAAACGCGGTGAGGAACTCCTCGGCCACCTCGATGCGCCGGCGCGGGTCGCCGTCGAACCGCGGCAGGCCGGAGTCGAGTCGCCGGCGCGCCCGTACCGCGATCTGGCGACAGCCGGCGTCGCTGCGGCCGACCATGGGCGCGATCTCCTCGAAGCGGTACCCGAACACGTCGTGCAGGAGGAAGACGGCGCGCTCGGTCGCCGAGAGCTGATCGAGCAGCATCAGGTAGGCGATCGACAGCGAGTCGGTCAGTTCAGCACTGGCGGCGGGCGTCTCGTCGAGGCGCTCCACCACCGGCTCGGGCATCCACGGGCCCGGGTAGGTCTCGCGCCGTACGCGAGCCGAGCGCAGGTGATCGATGGCCAACCGCGTGACGACCGTCGTCAGGTACGCCCTCGGCGCGTCGATCTCGGTCCCCGCGGCCAGCGCCTGCTGCATCCGGAGGTGAGCCTCCTGGACGAGATCCTCGCCGTCGGACACGCTGCCCACCATCCGGTAGGCAAGCGCGAACATCAGTGGACGCAGATCCTCGCTCATCGCTGTCACGCCCCGCGGTCCTGTCTCGTCTCAGAGCGTGCCACATACCACGGCACCAGCGAAGGAGACCCCATGAGCACCCTGTCATCCCTCAAGCATGTGAAGACCGTTCTCTTGACCACTTATAAGCGCGACGGCACGCCGATCGACACGGCCGTGAGCATCGCGTTTGACGGCAACCGTGCATTCTTCCGCTCCTACGACAAGGCGTGGAAGACCAAGCGCCTACGGAACAACCCGCACGTCAGGGTCGCGCCGGCCACGGTGAAGGGCACTGCCACCGGGCCCGCCCTCGGCGCCCGGGCCACCCTGCTCGACGGCGACGACGCGCGACTGGCGGCCCGCGCCCTGGCCCGCCGCCACCGGGTTCTCCAGGGAGTGGTGGTCCCGCTGATGCACCGCGTCAGCCGCTACCGCACGATGCACTACGAGCTGACCGATGGGGGCTAGAGGAGCTTGGCGAGACGGACGTCGGCCGCACCGGCCGGCTCGATCAGCGCCTCGAGCGCGGGCTCATAGGCCGGGAACGACAGGACGCCGCCGTCGTGCAGGACCATGAGAAAGCGGTCCAGCGTCGAGAGGAAGGCGCGATCGTGTGAGACGGCCACCACCGTGCCCATGAAGCCGTCCAGCGCCGTCTCCAGCGCCTCGGAGGAGTCGGTGTCGAGGTTGTCGGTCGGCTCGTCGAGCAGCAGCAGGTTGTGGCCCTCGAGCTCGAGGATGAGCACCTCGAGCCGCGCCTTCTCCCCGCCGCTGAGGACGTCGTAGGAGCGACGCGCCGCCTCGGCGAGCCCGTAGCGGGCCAGCGCCGCCATCGCCGCCTGCAGCTCGCCGCGCTGGGTCATGACGATGTCCAGGACGACGTGGCCGGCGAAGTCCGCGCGCGACTGCAGCTGCGTGAAGAAGCCGGTGGAGACGCGCGGGCCGACCCGGAGCTCGCCGCCGTCAGGCTCGCGTTCCCCGGCCAGCACGCGCATGAGCGCGCTCTTGCCCGACCCGTTGGGCCCGATCACCCCGACGCGCTCGCCGAAGTGGACCTCCTCGGAGAAGGGGGCGACGAGGCCGGCGATCTCCAGGGAGCGCATGGCCAGCACGATGCGCGCCGAGTCGCCGCCGCGGATGCGCACGGCGATGGCCTGATCGGCCACGGGCGCCGGCGGCGGGCCGGGCGCGCGGAACCGGTTCCAGCGCGACTCCATGGCGTCCGCGCGCTTGGCCCAGGCGGGGTAGTAGCGGGCGCGCTCCTTGAACAGCTTCATGAGGCGATAGAGCCGGCGCTCCTCCTCGTGCCAGCGCTTGACCGCATCGCCCAGGCGCCGCTGGCGGTCTTCGCGGGCCTGGGCGTAGCTGGCGTAGGAGGCACCGTGCACCCACGCGCCGTTGCCCTCGAGCGTCACGATCGCACCCGGGGCCGAGGCCAGAACGGCGCGGTCGTGGGAGATCATCACGACCGTCTTCTTGGAGGAGCGGATCCGCTGCTCGAGCTCCAGCTTGGCCGGGATGTCGAGGAAGTTGTCGGACTCGTCGAGGAGCAGCACGTCGGCGTCGGAGGCGAAGAGCACGTCGAGGACGAGCTGCTTGCGCTCGCCGCCTGACAGCGTGCGGGCGGGGCGCTCGGCGATCTCGTCGAAGGCGGCGCGCACGATGCGCCGGCACGAAGCGTCCCAGTGGCCCTCGAGCTCGTAGCCACCCAGCGCTGACCAGTCCGCAATCACCTCGCCCAGCTTCATCCCCGCCGACGGATCGCCCGCCGCGAGCTGGGTCTCGAGCACCAGCATGCTCTCGCCCGCCCGGCGGACCGCCGACGGCGCCAGCGACAGCAGCAGCTCGCGGACGGTGCGCTCCTCCTCGCCCACGCCGACGTCCTGCGGCATGTAGCCGACGCTCCCACCGACCGCGTATTCGCCGTCGTCGGGGGTGAGCTCCCCGGCCAGGATCTTCAGCAGCGTGCTCTTGCCCACGCCGTTGCGGCCGACCAGCCCGACGTGCTGGCCGGGGGAAACCCGGAAGGAGACGTCGGAGAACAACAGATCGCCCCCCGGATGAGCGTAGGCCAGCCCCGTCACCGCCACGTGCGCCACGCGGCCATGTTCGCAGCTTCGGTTCGTCCTACCGGCGGCGCAGCGTCGTCAGTCGCTGGACGACCTGCCGCTGTTCGGCGGCTCGCGTGAAGTTGCGCTCGCGCGCCACGGCGAGGAAGTACTGCAGCCGGCGAAGGTCCGTCACGCCGCGGTCTCGCCCAACAGGGCGCGCAACTCTGTCGGGCTGCGCCCGGTATGGCGGCGAATGGTGCGCGTCAGGTGGCTCTGATCGGCGAATCCCACCTCCGTCGCGAGTCGCGCCAGGCTGTCCTCACCCTGCGCAATCCGCTCCAGCGCGGCCCGGGAGCGCAAGAGCATCCGGTGCTGGGCGATTGTCTGCCCGGTGTGGGCGTGGAACACGCGGCTGAGGTGGTGGGGTGACACGCCCAGCTCGCGGGCCAGCCCGGGCAGCGCTCGCTGCGGGGCCATGGCCAGCGCCTCACGCGCGTCATCCACGAGTTGACGGCGGGCGCGCCGAGTCTGTGGCCGTCCCGCGTCCACGCGCTGGGGGTGGTGGTATGCGAGGGTCGCTGCGGCGAGGTTGAGGGTGCGTTCGTAGAGCGCGTCGGGGTCGGCGCCGCGGCGGCCCTCGGCAACCAGTCGGCGGTGCGCGAGGTCCAGTTCAGCCGAGATCCGCAGTGGCGTCTGCGGGAGGTCGGGCTCGCCGCCCCACACTCCGGCGGCCACCGTCTCGTCGAAGGTCACCGCGGTGCAGTCGTCGCCGCCGACGGTGGGGTGGTCG
>DASXCN010000334.1:0-3671 GCA_036491155.1 Solirubrobacteraceae bacterium
CTTCTACAGCATCCTCGAGGAGGTCACGGACTGGTCGTCGCGCCTGCAGGTCCCTGACATCACCTTCGTGCCCATCTCGGCGCTGCACGGCGACAACGTGGTGGACCGCTCCGATCACATGCAGTGGTACGGCGCCGCGCCCCTGCTCTACCACCTCGAGCACGTCGTCATCGCCCAGGACCGCAACCTCAACGATGTCCGCTTCCCCGTCCAGTGGGTGATCCGGCCGATGAGCGACTCGCATCACGACTATCGCGGCTACGCCGGTCAGGTGGCCGGCGGGGTCATCTGCCCGGGCACGGAGATCGTGGCCCTGCCCGGTGGTCAGAGGACGACGGTGGCATCGATCGACACCTTCGACGGCGAGCTGGAAGCCGCGTTCCCCACCATGAGCGTGGCCCTGCGCCTCACCGACGAGATCGACCTCTCGCGCGGCGACATGCTGGTGGAGGCCGAGGATCAGCCCACCGCCGCCCGCGAGCTCGAGGCCCACATCTGCTGGATGAGCGACCAGCCGCTGACACCCCGTGCCAAGTACACGATCAAGCACACGACGCGCTCGGCCCGTGCCATCGTCGAGGAAATCGTGCACCGGGTGGACATCAACACGCTCGATCACGTCAAGGCCGAGCAGCTCGGTCTCAACGAGATCGGCCGCGTGCGTCTGCGCTGCTCAGCGCCGCTGGTCGTCGACCCCTACTCGCGCAACCGCACCACCGGCAGCTTCATCCTCATCGACGAGTCGACCAACGACACCGTCGCCGCGGGGATGGTCATCAACGCGACCGCCTAGAGCCGCGCGGCGACCGCGCCGACGGCGAGCAGGACGAGCGCCAGCCACAGTGCGGTCAGCGCGCCCTCCAGTGGCGCGGCGAGCTCCTGCGCGTCCAGTGTGCGGATCTCGCCGTTGCGCAGCGTCTGGGTGCCGGTGACCTCGGTGGTGCGCCGGCGCAGCTCGCGCGCCGGCGTGCTCAGCCGGCGCTGGGCCACGCTGAGCAGCGTGCAGGCTGCCGCCACCAGCAGTCCGGCCGGCCGCACCTGGAGCGCGTTGACGAAGTAGCCGGTGAAGGCGGGAAAGCCGCCCCAGGCCAGCGCGAACCAGACGTCGTCGTGGATGCGGCCGCCAAATAGCTCGAGGTTGTAGGCGACGACGAGAAACGCCCCGGCGGCGACCAGCGGCGCCAGCCACGGCGAGATGGTGATGGTGCCCGCGATGCCGATGGCCACGGCCCCGGCCAGGCTCACCACCGCCAGCGCGATCAGCGTGGTGTCGGTCATCCGCGTCTGCAGGGGGCGCCCGTGCAGTTCGTCCAGCGCGTGGGCAGCGATCCCCACGGCCAAGAAGAACGCGGCCAGCGCTGCGCCGAGCCGGCCGGCGTGGAGGGTGGGCGCCGCGGCCGCCCCGAGGGCAACGTAGCTCAGATGCCACGCCGTATAGGGCGGGTGCAGCAGCGTGATCAGGTCACGCCAGCCCCCGGGCGCGAGCGCATAGAAGGCCGGCCGCTGCAGCCGCGGGCGGGGCTCAGGTGCGGTGGCCGTGTCTGACCCCCCACATGACCACGCCCGCGCCGAAGCTCATCCGGCGCTGGATGACGCCCTCGATGCCCGCTTGCTGCCACAGAGCGACGAGGTCCGGGTACTGGGCGTGGAACTGCTCGATGTTGGGGCCCAGGAAGCGGCCCACCTCATACCAGGCGGTGGAGACCGCGCGGCCCATGAGCGGCAGCCCGACCCGGGTGTGTATGCGCCACAGCTCGCGCAATGCCGGGTTCTCGGGAACCCCGAACTCCACCATCCCGAGGCGCCCGCCGGGCTTCACGACCCGCGCCAGCTCTCGCATGGTGGCGGCGGGGTCATCGACGTAGCGCAGGAGGTAGGTGAAGGTCAGCGCGTCAAAGGAGGCGTCCTCGAAGGGCAGGTGCTCGGCTTCGCCCTGGACGAACGTGATGCCCGTGTGCGGGTGTGCCCGTGCCACCCCCAGCATGGCTTCGGACTGGTCCAGCGCGGTCACGGTGGCACCGCGTTGCGCCACGGCTCGCGCCACCATGCCGGTCCCCGTCGCCACGTCGAGGGTTCGCTGGCCGGGCTCGGGGCGCACCGCGTCCACCATGGCCCGGCGCCACCGGGGGTCCTGCCCGAAGCTCATCGCGGCCCCGGTGCGGTCATAGCCGCGCGGCAGCCCCTGGAAGAGCTGGAGCGCGTGACGCTTGCGGGGGGACGCGGCAGTGGATTCCACGACTGACCCCAAGACTACGGGCTGGCCCGGGGCCGCCGGGCCACGTCTCCGGCGCTCATCGTTTCCTACCGCCCGGTAAAGTGGCCGCCGCATGTTCTCGAAGGTGCTGATCGCCAACCGCGGCGAGATCGCGGTCAGAGTCCTTCGCGCCTGTGAGGAGCTCGGTATCGCCACGGTGGCGGTGTACTCGGAACTGGACCGCGACGCCCTCCACGTCACGCGCGCCGACGAGGCCTACCTGCTCGGCCCCGGGCCGGCGTCAGAGAGCTACCTCAACATCGAGAAGATCATCGAGGTGATCAACCAGTCCGGCGCCGAGGCCGTGCACCCCGGCTACGGCTTCTTGGCCGAGAACGCCGCGTTTGCCAAGGCGCTGGAGGACAACGGCACCGTGTTCATCGGCCCGCCGGCCTCGGCCATCGAGGCCATGGGGTCAAAGACCCGCGCCCGCGAGCTCATGCAGGAGGCTGGGGTCCCCATCGTCCCCGGTACCACTGAGCCCGTCGAGACGATCGAGGACGCCCAGAAGATCATCGACGAGACGATCGGCTACCCGGTGGCGGTCAAGGCCGCGGGCGGCGGGGGCGGCAAGGGCTTTCGCGTCGCGCTGTCCGAGGACAAGCTCAAGGACGCATTCGAGGGCGCCGGGCGCGAGGGCGAGAAGTTCTTCGGCGACGCCACCGTCTACCTCGAGCGCTACCTGCCCGACCCCCGCCACGTCGAGGTCCAGGTCCTGGCCGACTCCCACGGCAACGTGATCCATCTGGGCGAGCGCGACTGCTCACTGCAGCGCCGCCACCAGAAGCTGGTGGAGGAGGCGCCGGCCCCGGCGGTCGACGAGAAGCTGCGGGCCAAGATCGGCAAGATCGCCACCGACGCCGCCGCGGCGGTCAATTACACGGGCGCGGGCACGATCGAGGGCCTGCTCCAGGACGGCGAGTACTTCTTCCTCGAGATGAACACCCGCGTCCAGGTGGAGCACTGCGTCACCGAGATGGTGACCGGCATCGACATCGTCAAGGAGGGCATCAGGGTGGCGGCAGGGGAGAAGCTCTCCATCGCCCAGGACGACGTGGTGCTGCGCGGGCACGCCATCGAGTGCCGCATCAACGCCGAGGACGCCTCCAAGAATTTCGCTCCCGCGCCGGGCACGATCGGCCATTACCGCGAGCCCACGGGCCCCGGCGTGCGTGTGGACTCGGGCGTCGGCCCGGGCTCTGAGATCACCCCCATGTATGACCCGATGGTGGCCAAGCTCATCGTCTGGGACGCCGACCGCGAGCAGGCCACCGCGCGCATGCTGCGCGCCCTGGGCGAGTACGAGATCACCGAGCTCAAGACGCTCATCCCCTTCCACCAGGCGATCATGGCCACCCGGCAGTGGGCCGACGCCGAGACCTGCCGCGACCTCATCGAGGACCGCAAGTGGCTCAAG
>DASXCN010000335.1:0-10275 GCA_036491155.1 Solirubrobacteraceae bacterium
GCCGGAGGAGACGAAGCCCACCACCGGGGCCCGGCCGCGCTCGGCCAGCTCCAGGACGCGGGCGATCGTGTCGGCGTGGGGCTCGCCCAGCGAGCCGCCGGCGTAGCGGGGGTCCTGCGCGTAGCAGAACACCGTGCGGCCGCCGACGGTGCCCGAGCCGCCGAGCACGCCGTCGCCCTGGCGGGCCTTGTCGCCCATCGCGTGTGAAAGGACCTCGGTGCGGATCAGCTGCAGGGAGCCGGGGTCACACAGGGCCTCCAGGCGCTCCAGCGGGTTCAGCGTGTCCTGCTGCTCCGAGCGCGCGCTGGGCTCGAAGCGGCGTCCGCTTCCAACGGGTCTTTCGAGGATGGCGCTCACGACGGGCGCCCCCACTCGAGGACTGTTGCTCCCCAGGTGAACCCGGCGCCGAACGCTCCGAGCAGCACCCGGTCACCTGGGGACAACATCCCTTCCCGTTGACTGAAAGCCAGGGCCAGAGGCAGCGTGGCCGCCGACGTGTTCCCGTATTGGCCGATGCAGTCGACCACCCGGCCGGCCGACAGGCCCAGCCGCTCGCCCACGGCGGACAGGATCCGGCCGTTGGCCTGGTGGTAGACGAAGAGGTCGATCTCGTCGAGGCCGACGCCGGCTGCGCGCACCGCCTGATGCGTGCACAGCGTGAGGCGAGCCACCGCCTCGCGGAAGGTCTCGTGGCCGCGCATGCGGATCTTGCCGTCGGCGCGGGAGGCCTTGATGTGGTCCGCGCCCGCGCCGTCGGAACCGAGCACCACCGGGCCGATCCGACCCTGGCCGGATTGCTCGAGCACGACCGCGCCCGCGCCGTCGGCAAACACCGCGGCAGTGGCGCGGTCGTCGGGGTCGGTGATGCGCGACATGAAGTCGGCGCCGATGACCACGGCGCAGCGCGACCGGCCGGCTTCCACCTGGGCGGCGCCGACGGCCAGCGCGGAGAGGAATCCAGTGCACGCCGAGCCGACGTCAAACGCGCCCGCGCCGGTGGCGCCGAGGGCGTGGGCCACCAGCGGCGCGGTGCCCGGCATCAGCTCGTCAGACGTCGTGGTGGCCACGATGACCAGATCCACGTCGGAAGCGGACACGCCCGCCTGGGCGAGCGCGGAGCGCGCGGCCTCGGTGGCGTGGGCGTCCAGGCGCTCATCGGGGCGCGCGATGCGCCGCGAATGGATCCCCGTCCGCCGCGCGATCCAGTCGTCGTCCACGCCGAGACGCTCGCCGATCTGCGCGTTGGTGACGACGGTGTCCGGGACGCTGACGCCGACCGAGGCCACCGCGACACCGGGGCGCGGCGCCGATACGCGTGCAGCCGTCATCTCCGGCTCCAGGTGCAAAGTGCTGGGCATAGTCTCAGAACACTGGACAAAGGGGGCGGATTCCAGCTGCGTCATCCCAACACCCGACACCCGGGGGGTCGCCCGACAGCGCCGTTGCAGCGCCCGGCGCTCGCCGGGCGCCTGAGGAGGGAGGCGCCCGGCGAGTGACGGGACTGGTTATACGAAGCGATCGGGCAGCTGATGTTGACCGCTTGTGAAGCGCGCCCGCGGCGAGCGCTCAGAGCGATCAGTCAGTGGGGCCGCAGCTCAGCTCGTCGATGAGCGAGGCGAGGCGGACCAGCAGGTCTGAGACGAGCTGGCGCTCCTCGCCGGGCAGGCCGTCGAAGAACTCGAGCTGGCGTGAGCGCATCCACTCGTGCTGCTGGCCGAGCGCCGAGCGGCCGTGGTCCGTGAGGCTCACGGTGACGCCGCGGCGGTCCTCCACCGAGCGGGTGCGGCGGACGATCGCGCGGCGTTCCAACGCGTCGAGGATGCGGCTCGCCGTCGACGGGGCGATGCCGGCGCCGGCGGCGAGGTCGGACACGCGCGCCGCGTCGGCGCCCGAGAGCGGCAGCAGCAGCGAGTACTGCGAGAGGGTCAGACGGCCCGGAGTGTCCTGAGCCACGGCGCCCCGCGCGCGGCGTACCGCCTGGGCGAACGTCTCGAAGCCGACCAGGAAGTCCTCGGCGCCGGCGCACGGGCTCGCTCCGGCGGTCGGACTGGCGGTCGGACTGGCGGTCGGACTGGCCGGCGGGCTGGGGGCGTGCACCTCCATCGGCTCTAGCGTAGCAACCCTTGTCATGCTAATGTTTGGCATGCCAATGAACTGAGGTCCCCGTAGGGGGTTGTCATGTTTCGCAATATCCTGGTCTGCGTCGACGGTTCGGCCCACGCCGAGCGGGCGCTGCGCGAGGCCGTCGACCTTGCGCTCGCCGAGCGCTCCCGCCTCACGATCCTCACGGCCATCCCCCGCCCGCCTTACTGGGCATGCAGCCCAGTCACCGCGGCGGGCATCGAGCCGCTGGCCAACGACCTGGCCAACGAGGCCAAAGCGGCGCTCAAGGCCGCCGTGGACAGCGTCCCCGCCTCGATTCCGGTGACGAAGATCCTCACCCGCCAGCCGATCCGCGAGGCCCTGATGGCCCGGATCCGCAGCGGTGAGCACGACCTCGTCGTGCTGGGCTCACGCGGGCGCGGGGCGCTCACCGCCTCGCTGCTGGGCAGCGTCAGCCACTACGCGCTCAACCACAGCCAGGTTCCGGTGCTCATCGTCCACACCGACGACGAGGCGCCCCAGCCCCAGGCCGCCGGCGAGGCGCCCGCTCACCCCGGCACGGATGCGGTGCCCGGCGACGCCTTGACCGCGGCCTGAGCCCACTTCTCGGCGCAGACGTCGGAGCAGAAGTACACCGTGCGCGACCCGCTGGCCCGAGTGACCGCCTTGGCGCGATCGACGCGCATCCCGCACACGGGGTCGGTGACGCCACGGCGCCGGGTCAACCACCACAGGGCCGCGAACACCGCCGCCCCCAGGACATTGAGCGCGAGCTTGTAGTTGAGCTGCACCGATCCGAATATGTCGGCGCGATCGGGGCGAGGACCGCTGGGGCTCAGTCCCAACAGCGCGAACGCCCCGGCGACGAGCAGCGCCGCCATCACCATGGTGACGTACATCAGCGTGGTGATCCGCAGCGCGAAGGCGGTGCCGTAGTACCTGCGATAGATGGCCACGATCGGCAGCACGATGAGGTCGGCGAAGAGGAAGGCCAGGACGCCGGCAAAGCTGATCCCGCCTGACCACAGCACCGCGGCCAGCGGGACGTTGCCCACGGAGCACACGAAACTGAGGACCGCGATCACGGGCCCGATGACGGCGTCCGCGATCGCCGGGATCGGCGCCGGCGCGCTGTGCAGGAACAGGCTGCTGAACACGTCGTTGGGGACCTGGGCGATGAAGCCGGCCAGCAGGAAGCCGATGCCGATCTCGCGCCACACCATCTGCCAGTCGCCGCGGAAGTTGTGGGCCACGTCTGACCATGCCTCGACGGAGGTGAGGCGCCGGCGCCAGGCAAGCTCCGAGCTCGCCGAGTGGTGCTGGTGACCCGGATCGGCGACAGCAGCGTGCTCACGCGCGCGGCCCTCGAGCCGGGGGCTCACGAACACGCGCAGCCAGAGCGCCATCAACACGATCATCACCACTCCGCCGAGGTACTCGGCGAGGGTGAACTGCCAGCCGAGCAGGATCCACAGCACCAGCCCGAGCTCCCACACGAGGTTGGTGGAGGCGAACTGGAAGGCCAGCGCGCTCGCCGCCGACGCGCCCTTGACAAACAGCGAGCGCGCGATGGCCACCGCCGCGTACGAGCACGAGGACGAAGCGGCGCCGAGGAGGGTGGCGCGCGTGGTCGGGCCCGCCCCCGCCCCGCCGAGCGTCCTCTGGATCCGCTCGCGCGGGACCCACGCCTGGACGACCGCCGAGATGGCAAAGCCCAGCACGAGCGCCCACCACACCGCCCAGGCCATGAGCAGCGCGTCGCGCAGGCCGTGCCAGAGGAAGTGCAGGAGTCTGCTCATCGCCCCACCGAACTATACCCCTAGGGGGTAGTGGTATGCTGGCGCGCCATGACCACCTCCACCCCCACGCGCGGCTACACCGCCACCAAGAACCAGCTGCTGGCGCGGCTGAAGCGAATCGAAGGACAGATCCGCGGGATCGAGGGCATGGTGCAGGAGGACCGCTACTGCATCGACGTCCTCACCCAGATCTCGGCGGCGCGGGCGGCGCTGGACAAGGTGGCGCTCGGCCTGCTCGACGACCACGCCCACCATTGCGTGATGGGCGCCGACACCGCGCAGGAGCGCGACGAGAAGACGGCCGAGCTGTTGGACGCGGTCGGCCGGCTGATGCGGCGCGGGTAGCGGCCCTACGGGCCGGGGGCGGCCGGCGCCGCGACCAGACGCATGAACAGCGCGTCGAGCGTCGCCTCCGGGTCGCGGCTGAGCCCGGTGTGCACCTCGGAGGCCTGGACGATCGTCGACGACGGCGCCGCCAGCCAGCCGAAGCGCTCAGACGCCGGCAGCGCGGCGATCGGCCCGGCGTCGGGAGCCCCCTCGGCCACACGGACGAGCGCGGCCAGGTGCTCGTCGACCTCGCGGGCCTCCGCGGCCGACATCCGCGGTGCCAGCGCCGCCAGCCGCTTCGGGTCCACCGCGACCCGCGCCGCCAGGAACCCCCTCTGGCGGCAGAACAGCACCACGCCGACGTTGAGGCGCTCGCCCCGTTCGACGCTGGGGACCACGCGCAGGATGAGGTACGTGAACGGCTTAGCGTCCGGCTCGGGCACGCTCGGCCTCCTCGACGAATCCCCCGGCGGCCAGCCGGCGCGTGAGGTACTCCGTGTACACCCCGGCGGCGTCGGCGTGCGCGAACCACTCGGCGGGCACGAGACCGACCGCGGCCGCCACCGCGTCCTCCCCCAGGCGCACCCGCATGCGCTGGTCGGCCTCGGCGATCGACCCGGCGCACCCCAGCAGCACGTGCTCGGCGATGAGGGGAAACGGCCGCAGGGAGTGCGCGTCGGGGTCCAGGCCCCCGTGCTGAAGATAGAGGGCGGCGCCATGATCGATAACCCACAGGCGCTCGTGCCACAGCAGCAGGTTGGGGTTGCGCGCGGTGCGGTCGACGTTGGTGGCCAGCGCGTCGAGCCACACGATCTCGGCGGCCAGTTCCGGCGAAGGCTGCCACGCCCCCGCCGGGGTGTAGGCCAACGCGCCCGGCAGGAAGTCGACCCCGAGGTTCACGCCCTCTGAGGCGGTGATGAGCTCCTGGATCTCGGGGTCGGGCTCGGCGGCGCCCAGCCGGGCGTCGATCGCCATCGTCACCAACTCGGGGACGAGCAGGCCCGCGTCCCGGGCCAGCTCGCCGATGATCACCTCGGCCACCAGCGCGCGGACCCCCTGCCCGGCGCCGCGGAACTTGGCGACATACAGCCCGTCGTCGTCGGCCTCGACCAGTCCCGGGAGCGAGCCGCCCTCGCGCAGCGGCGTCACGTACCGCGTGGCGGCGACGTCGCGAAGGACACGGGTGCTGACCGGCATCCGGCTGCTTTCTAGCAGCACCTATTGACTTTCTGTCACGCGCGGGAATAGCGTGCGCAGCGTGAACCGTCTCGGGACCGGACCCGGATGGCGGACGGCTACGCAGCACCCTCGCGCCCGGCTGACCGCGGTGGCGCTGGTTGTGGCATCCGCCGTGGTCGTCGTGCCCGCTGCGAACGCCAAGGGACCGGCGCCGGCGGCAAAGCCCGACGTCGCCGTGACCAGCGTCAAGATCGGCCGGCCGTACGTCCTGGTGGCGAGCGACGGGAAAGCGCCGGAGATCGGCGTCAGGGTCGTGGTCAGGAACGTCGGCCACGCCGCGGCGCCGCCGTCGGTGACGAAAGTCGCGTTGATCCAGCACGGCCGCGAGATCGACCATCAGGAGGTTTCGGCCGACCGGATCCTTGCGGGCCACGCAATCACCCAGATCGCGATCTTCCGCGACGTGGAGTCTGCGCTGGGCTTCCTCCACGCGCTCGCCCATGCCGACGCGAACGTCGAAGTGGGCGGTGGCGGATTTGCCAACGACCTGAAGCTGTCCTCAAAGGTCCCGGTGATCGCCCGGCGGTGGCTGGCCCGCGGGATGGAGGTCGAGGAGAAGGTGCCAGGGTTCGGCTTCGGTGGCGACGAGGACGACGACACCGAGACCACCGCCGTGACCTTCAACTTCTCCCATGTGGCCAGCCACCCGGCGCGCTTCGTCTACACGGCCAGCGGCGAGGTGACCGAGACGACGACGGTGAGCGGCCAATGCACCGCCGAAGGCGGCATGAATGCGTCGATGACCCCGTGGGGGCGGGACAGCGGGCTGTTCATCAGCACGAGCCTGACGAGCTACCAGGCCACCGTGCGAGCTTCGCTGGCCGCGCCGTTCACGATCGGCGAGACCTGCCAGGACGAACCGGTGACGGTGCCCAGGACCGTCCGTTTCCACGACCTCCTGACGAGTATCACCTCGGGCGGCGCGCCGCTCTCGATGTCCCCTACGGAGCGCAAGCTGCACGGCCACGTCTCGTCCGGCGCGATCTCCAGCCTCACCTACACCTGGACCATCCTCGCCGACGTGCCGTAGCGACAAGGTACGAGATCCGTCGAACTAACATCGACGGCATGCTGCTCTCGGTCCTTGATCAATCCCCCATCGCGCAGGGCTCCACCGGCGCCGACGCGCTGCACAACACGCTGGACCTGGCCCGCCTCACCGACGCGCTGGGCTACCACCGCTACTGGGTGGCCGAGCACCACGGCGGCCCGATGCTGGCCGGCCCCAGCCCCGAGGTGCTCATCGGTCCGATCGCGGACGCCACCGATCAGATCCGGGTCGGCTCAGGCGGGGTGATGCTGCCCCACTACAGCCCGCTGAAGGTCGCGGAGTCCTTCTCCATCCTCGCCGCGCTGTTCCCCGACCGCATCGACCTGGGCATCGGTCGCGCCGCCGGCACCGACCCGCTGACGATGTTCGCGCTGCAGCAGGACCGCCGCCAGGCGACCGCCGACGACTTCCCCCAGAAGCTCGCCGAGATGCTCGGCTACTTCGACGACGACCTCCCCGAGGAGCACCCCTTCCGCCACCTGGCCAAGACGCTCCCCGGCCGCCCGTATCTGCCCGTGCCGTGGTTGCTGGGCTCGTCTGACCAGAGCGCGATCTGGGCCGGCGAACTGGGATTGCGCTACGCGTTCGCGGACTTCATCAACCCCAAAGGCGCCGACATCGCGCGTACCTACCGTGAGCGCTTCACGCCCGGACGCGACATCCAGGCGCCGCGCACCGCCGTCGCGGTGTGGACGCTGTGCGCGCCCACCGACGAGGAGGCTCAGTTCCTGGCCTCCAGCAGCCGGATGTCGTTCACGCTGCTGCGCCGCAACCAGCTCGTCGCCGTGCCGCCGCCCGAGGAGGCCACCGAGTTCCTCGCGCGCGAGGCGCGCATGACGCCGAACGGCGACATCCCGGGGCGCCGGGGGGTGGTCGGCTCCCCCGAGACGGTGCGGGCGGGCCTGGAGGAGATCGCGGCCAACTACCAGGCCGACGAGATCATCGCGGTCACGATCACCTACGACCACGGCATGCGCCGGCGCTCCTACGAGCTCATCGCCGAGGCCTTCGACCTCGCCCCGCGCGCTGCGGCGGCACAGACCGCCTGACCCACGCCCCACACGGCGCCGGATCGGGGGTAGGATCGCGACGTGACGAAGTGGGTCTACGACTTCGCCGAGGGCTCAAAGGACATGCGCGAGCTCCTGGGTGGCAAGGGGGCGAACGTCGCGGAGATGACCCGGGTGCTCGGCCCTGACCGGGTGCCCGCCGGATTCACCATCACCACCGAGGCGTGCGTGGAGTACATGCGCGCTGACCGCCATGAGCCCGACGGGATGGCCGAGGAGGTGGCCGAAGCCCTGACGCGGCTGGAGGAACAGGCGGACAAGAGCCTCGGCGACCGCCGCGACCCCCTGCTGGTGTCGGTGCGCTCAGGGGCGCGCGAGTCGATGCCCGGAATGCTCGACACCGTGCTCAACCTCGGGCTCAACGACGAGTCCGTAGACGGCCTGGCGGAGACGACGAGCAACGACCGCTTCGCCTGGGACTCCTACCGCCGCTTCGTGCAGATGTTCGGCAACGTGTCACGCGGGATCCCCGGCGAGAAGTTCGAGGACGCCATCAAGGCCGCCAAGGACGCGCGGGGGGTCACCGAGGACACCGAACTCGACGTGGACGCCCTGCGTGAGCTCACCGGCACGTTCAAGAAGATCTACTCCGAGCACACCGGCGACGAGTTCCCGCAGGAGCCTCAGGAGCAGCTGCGGCTGGCCATCCGCGCGGTGTTCGACTCGTGGGTGGGCGATCGCGCGGTCTCCTACCGGCGCCTGAATCACATCCCCGACGATTGGGGGACGGCGGTCAACGTCCAGCAGATGGTGTTCGGCAACAAGGGCGACACCTCGGGCTCCGGGGTCGCGTTCTCCCGCGACGAGGTGACCGGCGCGCCCGACCCGTCGGGGGACTTTTTGCCCAACGCCCAGGGCGAGGACGTGGTCTCGGGCGTGCGCACGCCGCGCGACATCGCCGAGATGACGGAGTGGCTGCCCGAGGTCCACGAGCAGCTGATGGAGATCCTGCGCACCCTCGAGGCCCACTACCAGGACATGCAGGACACGGAGTTCACCGTCGAGGAGGGGCAGCTCTACATGCTCCAGACGCGCAACGCCAAGCGGCCCGCGCAGGCCGCGGTGCGCTTCGCGGTGGACGCCGTCGCCGAGAACCTGCTCAATCGCGAGCGCGCGCTGATGACGATCGACCCCGATGCGCTTGATGCGCTGCTGCACCCCACCTTTGACCCCAAGGCGAAGTTCGAGGTACTCGCCTCCGGCGTCAACGCCTCGCCGGGCGCGGCCAAGGGCGAGATCGTCTTCACCGCGGCCGACGCGGTGGCGGCCGACGAGGCGGGTCGCGACGTGATCCTCGTGCGCCCCTTCACCGACGCCGAGGACGTCGCCGGCTTCCACGCCGCGCGCGGCATCCTCACCAGCGAGGGCGGGAAGGCCAGCCACGCCGCCCTGGTGGCCCGCGGGATGGGCCGCCCCGCGGTGGTCGGTGCCCAGACGCTGGAGATCGACCTGACCGCCAAGACGGTGAGCGCAAACGGCACGACGCTGCACGAGGGCGACCACATCGCCATCGACGGCACCAAGGGGCAGGTCACCGTCGACGACGTGCCGCTGGTCGAGGCGCGCGTGGACGAGAACTTTGAGCAGGTGCTCCAGTGGGCCGATGAGATCCGCCGCATGAACGTCCGCACCAACGCCGACACACCCGAGGACTCGCGCAAGGCCCGTGAGCTCGGCGCCCAGGGGATCGGCCTGTGCCGGACCGAGCACATGTTCATGGCCGAGGACCGCCAGCCCAAAATGCGGGCGATGATCATGGCCGACGACCGGGACGCGCGCAAGGCGGCGCTGGCCGAACTGCTCCCGCTCCAGCAGGAGGACTTCGAGGGAATCTTCGAGGCGATGGTGGGGCTGCCGGTGACCATCCGCCTGCTGGACCCGCCGCTGCACGAGTTCCTCCCCAACGCCGAGGACCTCGCCACCGCCATCGAGCGCGCGCGCCTGGAGGACGCGCACGACCTGCCGCGACTCGAGCGGCTGCTGGAGCGCGTGCACGAGATCTCCGAGGAGAACCCGATGCTCGGTACCCGCGGGGTGCGGCTGGGGATCCTCTACCCCGAGATCTACGAGATGCAGGTCCACGCGATCCTGCGCGCGGCCAAGGCGGTGTCCGAGGGTGGGCAGGGACCGGTCCCCGAGATCATGATCCCGCTCGTGGACTACGAGCAAGAGCTGGAGATCATGCGCGAGCTCGTCCAGGCCATCGGCGACGAGGAGGGGCTGGAGATCGGCACCGACTACACGGTGGGGACGATGATCGAGCTCCCGCGCGCGTGTTTCGTGGCCGACCGCATCGCCCGTCACGCGGACTTCTTCAGCTTCGGCACCAATGACCTCACCCAGACCGCCCTGGGGTTCAGCCGCGACGACGTCGAGTCCAAGTTCGTGCCGACCTACCTCAAGCGCAACATCATCGACCGCAGCCCGTTCGAGACCATCGACAAGCCGGGCGTCGGCTGGCTCGTGCGTCTCGGAGCCTGGGTGGGACGCGAGGCGCACCCGGGGCTGAAGCTGGGGATCTGCGGCGAGCACGGCGGGGACCCCGAGTCCGTGGTCTTCTTTCACCGCGCCGGCCTGGACTACGTCTCCTGCTCGCCCTACCGGGTGCCGATCGCTCGTATCGCGGCCGCCCAGGCGTCGATCGAGTACCCGATCGGCCGCTGGGACTGACCGGCCTCCTCACGCG
>DASXCN010000336.1:0-20314 GCA_036491155.1 Solirubrobacteraceae bacterium
ATCATCCGTCGCGTGCCGGGCCAGGCGAGGGTCTCGGCCAGCTCCTTGAAGTCAAACGAGCCGCGGCGATATCCCTCGAGGGCCGTGGCGAGCACGGCGTTGGGGCCGACCCACACCGACCCGTCGAACCGGCGATGCAGGTGGACGCCGAGGAACGGCAGGGTCGGGTCGGGCACCGGATAGATCAGCCCCCTGACCAGATGCGTGCGCCCCGGCGCCAGGGCGTAGTACTCGCCGCGGAAGGGCACGATCCGCGGCTCGGGGTCCTCGCCCGAGGCGCGAGCCAGACGATCGGACTGCAGGCCGGCGCAGACAATGACGCGGTCGGCCTCCAGGGTCTCCCCCTCGGTTAGCTCGACCCGCGGCCGCGAACCGTTGCGAATCACCCGCGCCACCGGTGCGCCGGTGCGGATCTCGCCGCCGACGTCCCGGATGTCGTCGGCCATGGCGTTGGCCACGGCCACGAAGTCGACGATCGCCGTGTAGGGCGAGTGCAGGCCCGCCACCCCGGCGGCGTGGGGCTCGACCTCGGCCAGTTCCGCGCCGTCGAGCCAGCGCAGGCCGGGGACGCCGTTGGTGGTGGCGCGCTCGTGCAGGCGGCGCAGCGGCTCCACCTCGTCGGGCCGCGTGGCCACCACCACCTTGCCGCACTCGTCGTAGACGACGCCCTTCTCGTCGCAGAACTCCTTCATCAGCTCGCGCCCGCGCGTGCACAGCCGCGCTTTGAGCGACCCGGGGGCGTAGTAGAGCCCGGCGTGGACGACGCCGCTGTTGTGGCCGGTCTGATGGCTGGCCAGCGCGCGCTCCTTCTCGAGGACGACGACCTCGTCGCCCGGGCGCGAGGTCGCCAGCAGGCGCGCCGTCGCGAGCCCCAGGATCCCGCCCCCGACCACGGCTATCCGCATCGGCGGCCTCTTGTCATGGAAATGACCAAAAACCCATTCAAATGTCGATTTCGACCCACAGGCAATCAAACGCCGGCGCCGGCTGCCGATTTCCACTGTTGAGACCCCTCCTCGCAATCGAGTTCCGGAGCCCATGAGCATCTTTTCGCGTCGACCCACCCTGTTCGCCCTCGCCGGCCTGTGCCTGGCCCTCGTCGTTCCCACCGCCGCCCAGGCCGCTGTCTCGCGTGACGGCAGCCCCGGCACCGTGCAGCTGGATCAGCCGGCGTACACCGCGCACGAGAACCAGGGCTATCTGACCATCACCATCCAGCGCACCGGCGACCTGAGCGGCGAGGAGCACGTCGGCTACGGGGTCAAGCGCCAGGACGCCCAGCCCGGGATCGACTTCGACACGATCAACAACCAATACGTCGTCTTTGCACCCGGCCAGAGCTCCTACACCTTCAACGTCCGGATCATCGACCAGGGCATGACCGCGACGCCGGTCAACGCCCTCGCCTACCTCTACAGCTCGTATCCCGACAGCCTGGGCCCGAACAAGAACTCGATGATCACGATCCTCCACGACGACCCGCTCGCCGCCCGAGACCCCGCCAACCCGCTCGCCGTCCCCGTCCCCGCCGCCGGCAACCCCCTCGCCGGCACCAAGTTCTACGTCGACCCCGACAGCGGCGCGGCCAAGGCGCAGGCGCAGTACCGCCACTCGGACCCGGCCATGGCGTCCCTGCTGGGCGTGCTGGCCTCCGAGCCGGGCGCGCACCGCTTCTACATGTGGAACATGGGCGCCAATGTGTCGGGCCAGGTCTCGCACTACCTGGAGGGCACCCAGGTCCAGGAGCCCGGCACCACCGTGATGCTCTCGACCTACACGCTGATCCACGACCACTGCGGCTACACCGCCACCCCGGCGATGGCGGCCCGCTACGAGGACTTCATGCATCAGGTGGCCGAGGGCATCGGCAACTTCCACGTCGTGTTCTTCCTCGAGCTCGACTCGCTGATCACCGCCCCATGCCTGACCCACCAGCAGCTGGCCATTCGCGAGGCCGAGCTGCGCTCCGCGGTGTCGGCGCTGGAAGCCGACCCGCACGTGGTCGTCTACCTCGACGCCGGCGCCGCCGACGCCGTCCACTACCCCGAGATGGCCAGGTGGCTGCGCGCCTCGGGCGTCGCCCAGGCTCAGGGCTTCTTCCTGAACTCCACCCACTTCGACTGGACCACCTCCGAGATCCACTACGGACAGCAGATCTCCCGCCTCACCGGCGGCGCGCACTTCGTCGTCAACACCGGCTCCAACGGCAAGGGCCCGCTCGTGCCCAAGCGCCGGGTCGGCCATGGCAACGAGGTCCTGTGCAACCCGCCCGGCCGCGGCCTGGGCCCGCTGACGCTGTCGAGCGACGTGGCCCAGCAGACCGCCTACGCCGCCACTGACGGCCTGCTGTGGTTCTCCAACCCGGGCGGCAGCGGCGGCCAGTGCGTCAAGGGCGCCCCGCCCACCGGCGTCTTCTGGCCCGAGCGCGCGGCGGAGCTGGCCCGCAACTGGGTCGACAAGGTCACGGGACCCAAGTTCAACCTGCTCGAGTCCCCGTTCGCCAAGGCACACGGCCGCCACTAGATGGTTGACGCTCCAGGCAAGCGGCGCGGACCCGTCAACGGTGACAATGGCCCTTTCCTCCCCTCGGACGAAAGGGCCCGCCGATGCGCTTTGCCTCGGTCCTGCACGACGGACAGCCGCACGCGGTGGCGATCGAAGACCAGACCGCCGTTCCGCTCATCGACGTCGCCGAGCTCGGCGCCCAGACGCCCAATGACCTGCTGCGCGAGCCGCCGCTGGACCGCGACGCGGCCTTCCCGCTGAACGAGGCGACCGTCCGCCCCCTGATCCCGCGCCCGGAGAAGATCATCTGCGTGGGGCTCAACTACAAGGCCCACATCGAGGAGACCCAGCGCGAGGACTCCGACTACCCGGTCCTGTTCACCAAGTTCGCCAACTCGCTGACCGGCCCCTACGACACGATCGCCTGCCCGCCGGAGTCCGAGGCGATCGACTACGAGGGTGAGCTCGCCGTGATCATCGGAGCCCCGGTGCGCCGCGTCAGCGCCGACCGGGCGCTCGACTCCGTCGCCGGCTACACCGTCGCCAACGACGTCACGATGCGCGATTACCAGTACCGCACCCACCAGTGGCTGCAGGGCAAGGCGTGGGAGGCGTCCACGCCGCTCGGCCCGGCCCTGGTGACGCCCGACGAGGCCGGGGACCCCGCAGCGCTGTCGCTGCGCACGCTGGTCAACGGCGAGGTCGTGCAGGACGCGAGCACCGACCTGTTGATCTTCCCCATCCCCACGCTGATCAGCGTCATCTCCGAGTTCACCACGCTCAAGCCGGGAGACGTGATCCTCACCGGCACGCCGGCCGGCGTTGGCTTCCGGCGCGACCCCAAGCTGCTCATGGGCGACGGCGACGTGGCCGTGGTGGAGATCGACGGGATCGGGCGCCTGGAGAACCGCTTCGCCGCCGCCGGGCGCGACTGACCAGCGGGGCGGACCAGGCCCAGCCGCTCGGCTCTCGCTAGGTTTCCGGCGTGCGCGCCGCGCTGTTCTCGATCGTCCCCTACGAGCGCCCGCCTCGCCCGCACGGCTGGCCGGTGCCGGCGGCGGACTACTCCGCCGAGGTGGCGCAGGCCTCGATGGAGCGCGCACTGGAGTACTTCGAGCTCGCCGACCAGCTCGGCTTTGACTGGATCAGCGTCGCCGAGCACCACTACGCGCCGGGCTCGCTGACCCCCAACCCGATGGTCATGGCCGCCGCGGCCATCCAGCGGGTCAAGCGCGCCAAGATCGCGCTTTTGGGATCGAACATCCCGATCCAGAATCCCGTCCGCGTGGCCGAGGAGTTCGCCATGCTGGACACCCTCAGCGGCGGCCGCGTCGTCGCGGGGATGTTGCGCGGCACCTCCAACGAGTACGTGACCTACGGCGTCAACCCCGCCGAATCGCGCGAGCGGTTCATCGAGGCGCTGCGGCTCATCGTCGCCGCCTGGACCGAGCCCCAGCCGTTCGGCTGGATGGGGCGCTACTACGAGTACCGCACGATCTCGATCTGGCCGCGACCGGTGCAGACGCCCCACCCCGAGATCTTCATGTCGATCTCCAGCCCCGAGATGGCCGAGTTCGCCGCCGCCAACCGGATCAGCGCCGGCCTGGCCGTGACGACCGTGCCGCGGGCGCGTGAGTCGGTGGCCGTCTACCGGGAGGCGGCCCGCGCGCACGGCTGGGAGCCGGCGGCCGACCAGGTGCTCTACCGCGCCGCGGTCCATGTCGCCGATTCAGACGAGGAGGCGTGGGCCGACTGCGCGCCCTTCGCCACCCCGGACCGGCCCGTCGGCGCGCTGAGCATGGCCAACCCGGCGATCGACGAGGCCGTCGCCGGCGCGGGCTACTACGGGCGCGACACCGCCCACCAGCGCCAGCGGCTCATGGCGGCCGGTGACCTGCGTGAGCGCATCGACACCGGGCAGATCCTCGCCGGCTCGCCGCAGACGGTTCTCGCCCAGGCGCAGGCGATCGGGCGTGAGCTGGGGGCGGGGATCCTGGAGCTGGCCTTCATCGGGCCCACCCCGGACAAGCGTCGTCGCAGCCTTGAGCTCTTCGGCACGCAGGTCCTGCCCCGCATGCGGGAGCTGTAGGCATGTCGTTCGCCGAGCGCACCGTGTCGGCCGACGGGTTCGAGATCCGCTACCTCGAGGACGGCGATGGCCCACCCCTCGTCTGCCTGCACGGGGCCGGCGGCCTGCGCCTGTCGCGCGCTCACGAGCTGCTGGCGGCGACGCGTCGTGTGATCGCGTTCGAGATTCCCGGCTTCGGAGCCTCGCCGGCCAACGAGCGGTCGGCGTCGCTGCGCGAGCTGGCGGCGACGATGGTGGCCGCGGCCGACGCGCTCGGCCTCGAGGGCTTTGACCTGTGGGGGACGTCGTTCGGCGGCAAGCTCGCGTTGTGGCTGGCCGTCGACGCGCCTCAGCGCCTTGGCGCCCTCGTGCTCGCCGCGCCCGCTGCGATCCGGCAGCCCGGGGTCCGCCCGCCCGAGGACCCGGCCGAGCTGGCCGCCATCCTCTACCACCACCCCGAGCGCTTGACGCTGTCCCCGCCCACCCCGCCGCCTTCGCCCGAGGCGGCCGCCAAGCAGCGGGCGCTGGTGCAGCGGCTGATCGGGCCGCCCCGTGATGCCGAACTGGAGGCAGCGATGCGCGAGCTCGCCGTCCCGACGCTCGTGATGTTCGGCACCGAGGACCGGCTCACGCCGCCCGAGCTCGGCCGCCACTACCCAGAGCTCCTCCCCGATGGCCATCTCGTGCTCATCTACGACGCGGCCCACGCGCTGGACGCTGACCGGCCCGAGGCCTTCGCCGCGCTGGTCTCGGACTTCCTGGAGCAGCGCGGCCAGTTTGTGGTGCGCCGCACCAGCGGCCTGTTGTACCCATAGCCGTCGGCACCGCGCCGCCCGTGACCAGTCGCACACTTGCGGGCGGTTATCGGCGCTATGTCATGGGGTAGCTATGGTCCACCGAGTCTTTAGGCCACGTAAATCTCTGGACGTTCGGCTAAAGCCTTCGGGCGTTTTTGCCGACACCTTGCACCAGCACCTGACCCTGTCTCCCGAGTGGAGTGCGCGATGAGCCCCGAACGAACCCAAGCCTACGGCCGCGTGATGCACACCCTGAACGAGCTGGGTCCCAGCAAGCTGCTGGGCGACGAGCAGGACCGCATCCGCGAGGCCGCGGACACGCTCATCTTCGCCGCCGACCTGATTGAGGAGCCGGCCGCCGTCGAGGCTCTCGGCGACGTCGAGACCCTCTGCGCCGCCCTCGTCGAGAGCGGCCGCTGGACCGAGATCACCGCCGCCCGTCTGGCCAAGGACCTGCGCGAGTGCGGTCCGGAGCACGTGCCGGCGCGTCAGGCCGCTTAGCCGCAGCCCCGCCCGCCCGGCCCCGCTCGCCCAGCCCCCCCGCACGCCCGCCCGGCCCACCACGCCCGGTCTGTACCCACAGATCGCACGCCCCGCTATTTCGGACCGTGTGTCGCAGATGTCGAGTCATGCTGCACGCTCAGAGCACACGCCTCGACATCGCGCTCCGTGTGCTCTGAGCGTTCAAGGCTGTGGAGCGCAAGGCCGCGTCGAACGACGGCGACGGCGACACCGTGGCGACTAGGCCCGCACCGCCCCGCAGGCCTCCCCCAGCGCATCGGCGAACGCGTCGACCTCCTCGGCCGTGGTGTCCCACGAGCACATGAGCCGCTCCTCGCGCTTGGTCTCATCCCAGGTGTAGAACGGCCAGCGTGCGCGGACCGCGTCGGCGGCGGCGCGCGGCATCACGACGAACACCCCGTTGGCCTGGACCCGCTGGGTGATCGTCACCCCGGGGATCTCCCCCAGGCGCTCGGCCAGCCGCGCCGCCATGGCGTTGGCGTGGGCGGCGTTGCGCCGCCACAGGTCGCTCCCGAACATGGCCTCGAACTGGGCCGCCAGGAACCGCGCTTTGGAGGCCAGTTGCAGCGTCTGCTTACGCAGGTACTTGGCTCCCTCGGCCAGCCCGGGGTCCAGGAACACCACCGCCTCGCCCAGGACGATCCCGTTCTTGGTCCCGCCGAGGCTGAGCACATCGACCCCCACGTCGCCCACCAGCTCGCCCAGCTCGCACCCCAGCCCCGCCGCAGCGTTGGACAGGCGCGAGCCGTCCATGTGCAGGACCAGCCCCAGCTCGTGGGCGGTATCGGCCAGCGCCCGGGTCTCCTCAGGCGTGTAGCGGGTCCCGTACTCGCTGCTCTGGGTGATGGTCACCAGCCGCGCCTGCACGGCGTGCTCGTCGCCCACACGCGTCACGTGCGCGCGCACGTCGTCCGGGGTGAGCTTGCCGTCGGGGGTGGCGACGGTGAGCAGCTTGACTCCGGCGATGCGCTCGGGCGCGCCGCCCTCGTCGACGTTCACGTGCGCGGTGTCGGCGCAGATGACCGCCTCCCACGGCCGGCACACGGCCCGGATCGAGACGACGTTGGCGCCCGAGCCGTTGAACACCAGCAGTGACTGCACCTCCGCGCCGAAGTGCCCGCGTAGGACCTCGAGCGCCCGCGCGGTCCATGGGTCGGCCCCGTAGGACACCGCGTGGCCGTCGTTGGCCTCGGCCATGGCAGCCAGGATGTCTGGGTGCGCGCTTGCGTAATTGTCGGAGGCGAAGGCCTTCACCGATGCCGAGCCTACGCAAACTCGTCCCTCGGAGCGGCGCAACCTTTGTCTGGACATACTGTTGTAAGCGTCATCAGGCCCCTGAGAACCAGCTCAGGCAGCAGCGTCCCGGCCCCATCGCCAGGCCTCCCGGGCGCTGATTTGCAACGCTTGAGCCCCGACGCGCCATCATTTGGAGTGCGCCCCGAGCGAGGATCGGGCGCGCCCGCTTTTTCCATGCCCTCTGCTTCGCGCCGACCGACACCCCGCCCCGCCGCGTGGACCGCGTCGCTGCTGGCCACCCTCATCGTCCTCGCCCTCGCCCCTGCGGCGTCGCTGGCCGCGCCGACCACCAAGGCCGTGAGCTTCCATGGCTACCGCGTCTCGGTCCCCGCCACCTGGCCGGTGTTCCGGCTGGGCACCGCTCCCGCCACCTGCGTGCGCTTCAACCGCCACGCGGTGTATCTCGGGCGCCCGTCGGCGCGGCAGAGCTGTGCCGGGCAACCGGTGGGCCGCACCGAGGCCATCCTCATTCAGCCGCTGGCTGGGCGGGCCGCGCAGGTGCTCCCTGCCACCGCCGCCGCCGGAGCGGCCGGCAGCGGCGCGGAGGCGCAGATCGTCGACCGGTCCCGCCGAGTCCTGGTCACCGCGACATGGAACCGGCGACCCGCGGTGATCCGTCGCGCGTTACACGTCGCGTCGCTGGCTGCCGCCGTACGCACCGCTGTCGCTCAGCGGCCGCGCTCTGCGGTGGCTGCCGCCGCCGCGCGGATGCACGCCGCGGTGCGCTCCCGCGCCGCGAGCGCGCGCGCGACGGTCCCGGTCACGCCCGCCGGACCGGGCCAGGTCTACACCGGCCTGGGCTTTGACGCGTGCAGCACACCCAGCACGGCGACGATGGCCGACTGGGGGGCATCTCCGTATCGCGCGCTCGGCGTCTACATCGGAGGCGCGAACGCGGCGTGCTCTCAGCCCAACCTGTCGGCTGCCTGGGTCAGCCAGGAGTCGGTGGCGGGCTGGCACATGATCCCGATCTACGTCGGGCTGCAGTCGCCGTCGAACTCGTGCGGGTGCGCCGGGATCGCCCCGGCCCAGGCCGCCACCCAGGGCACCCAGGCCGCCGAGGACGCAGTCGTGCAGGCCCAGGCGATCGGCATGGGCGCCGGCAACCCCATCTACTTCGACATGGAGGCCTACAGCCGGACGAGCACCAACACCAGCGCGGTGCTCACCTTCCTGCAGGCGTGGACGGCGGAGCTCCACGCCGGCGGCTACGTCTCGGGCGTGTACTCCAGCGACGCCTCCGGGATCTCCGACCTGGTGGCCCAGTTCGGGACCGGCTACCTCGAGCCCGACGACCTCTGGATCGCCAACTGGAACAACCAGGAGACCACCGTCGATCCCGACGTCCCGGCCACCGAGTGGGCCGCGCATCAGCGCCTGCACCAGTTCCGGGGCGCCCACGACGAGACCTACGGCGGCGCCAAGATCAACATTGACGGCGACTACGTCGACGGGGCCACCGCCGCGGCTGGCACGGGCACCGGGGTCGACGCCGCGCCCACGCCCGCGCCGACACCCTCGCTGAAGGTCTCCGGCGGGCCGGACGGCAGCACCGACCTCACCCCCAGCTGGACGGGCGCCACCGGGGTGGCGGCGTGGCAGGTGCTCGGCGGCTCGAGCCCCACCTCGTTCACGTACGTGGCACCGCGCATCTCCGCCACCGCGCGCGTGCCCATGGTGACCAAGAACGCCTTCGCCTACTGGGAGGTGCAAGCGCTGGATGTCAACGGCCAGGTGCTCGGCACCTCACTCGCCACAGCCACGCCGGCCCACGTGATGATCTTCGGCAACAGCGCGTTCGCCCCGCGCAGTGGGCTCGGGGCCGTGCCCGTCGGGTGCACGGGCATGACCTCGTGCGCCGTGACCACCTCGATCTCCCAGGGCCGCACGACGTTCGCCACCACCAACCGTGAGTTCATCCCCGCCGGCGGGGGCCTGGCCTACTTCAAGCTGACCAGTGCCGGTCAGAAGGCGCTGGCCAGGGCTCACAACCACCAGCTCCCTGTCAACGTCAAGGTGCGCAGCACCTCGGGCCCGTCGGCGACGCGCAAACTCACCCTCAGCTCGTTCACCACCACGAACCCCAGCCCGACGCGCAGCGCCGGTCAGTCCTCGCAGCTCAAGCTCATCGGCACCACCGAGTTCGTTTCGCACGGCTGGGTCGGCGGGGTCCTGGCCGAATGCATCGGGACCACCCCGTGCCGCGCCACCACGACGCTCTCGGCCGGGCGCACGACGATCGCCAAGACCAAGACCGAAACCCTCGGCGCCGGCGAGCTCGGCTATCTCAGCTTCTCGCTCACCACCGCCGGCCACAAGCTGTTGGCCAAGACCAAGAGCAACCAGCTCGGCGTCACCGCCACCATCACCTCGCCTGCGCCGGCGAGCTCATCCCCCGCTCCGCCCAGCGGCGGGGGCGGCGTCACCGGCGGGGCGGCGCCCGGCATCACCCCCACGACGGCCCCCGCGACGACCGCCACCGCCAAGGCGCGCCTGGCCCTCGTCGCCTTCCAGTAAGTAGTCGGGCTCTCGCCGCCTGACTGGCAGACGGACGTAGTCGGGCTCCCGCCGCCTGACTGGCAGACGGACGTAGTCGGGCTCTCGCCGCCTGACTGGCAGACGGCGGGAGCGGACCGGGGGCGCTGAGGAGAGTTGGCGTCCCGAGCTAACGCGTATTGGTGGACGCCCGGCGTCGCACCAGCGAGTCCAGGGTCACGGCGGCGATCAGCACGACGGCGGTGGCCATGTCCTGCACCGCCGCGCTGACGTTCATCAGACCCAGGCCGTTGAACACGGCTGCGATGACGATGCCGCCGAGCAGGGCGTGCAGCGGCTTGCCGCGCCCGCCGAAGAGGCTGGTGCCGCCGATGACCGCCGCGGCCACCGCGTACAGCACGAGGTTGCCACCGTCGATGTCGGTCGCGATGTTGCCCTGACGCGACTCGTACACGAGGCCCGCCAGGCCGGCCGTCACGCTACACAGCACGAAGCCGATCGTCCGGACCCGCGCGACGTTGATGCCGGCGCGGCGCGCGGCCTCGGGGTTGGCGCCGATCGCGTAGATGTAACGGCCGAGGCGGGTGCGCGCCAGCAACCACGACGACAGCAGCAGGACCACGATCACGAACGGCACCACCCACGGTACGCCTCGCAGCGGCGTCAGCAGGCCGCGGTTGGCGTTGCAGATGAGCAGCACGACCACGCCGCCGATGGCCGTGACCCCGATCGTCAGCAACGTGATGCTGAACGGCGGCGTGCTCAGTCCCTGCGCGCGTCTGGAACGACTGCGCGCGAGCGTCAGCGCGGCGAACGCTGCGAGCGAGACGACGAGCACGATCCAGCTCAGCGCCACGCTCATGTTCGAGGACACGAGCTGGGCAACCGGGCTGTCGGAGTTGATCGACATCACGCCGCCGACGGCCGTCTTGTCGACGTTGGCCAGCTCGAGCATGACGCCCTCTAAGCCGAGCAGCCCGCCGAGCGTGACGATGAAGGACGGCAGGCTCAGGCGCGTGATCAGCGTGCCCTGGAGCCCGCCGATGCCCGCGCAGACGATGAGGCCGCCGATGATCCCCAGCCACCAGGGCAGGTTGACCGGCGGTGCGATCAGCTCCGCAATGGTGAACGCGCCCACGGCCGCCGTGTAGCCGACCGACAGGTCGATCTCCGAGAGCAGCAGCACGTAGATCTCGGCCGCACCGAGCAGGATGAAGACCGCGGCCTGGACGAGCAGGTTGACCAGGTTGCCCGCCGTCAGGAAATTGGAGTCCTCGAGCTGGAAGAAGATGACGATGAAGATCAAGCCGACGAGGATCGGCAGGGCTCCGCTCTCGCCGTTGCGCAGGCGGCGGCCCCAAGCGGCGAAGTACTCGCCGAGCGAGTCCGCCATCACCTCGGGCGCGAGCGTCGCTATCTGGGCGTCACTGACCCCGGAAGTCGGGTCCTCTTCGACGGCGACGGTGGACCGGTCCGCCGGCCCTGGATCGGTGCTGCTGGGTGACTCGGCCAAACCTTCCTCCTCCTCCGGCGGCATGATCAGGCCGCGCTGGCGGCGCCGGGGGTGCGGCCCGAGGTGCCGGTCGTCATGTACTCCACCGCGCTCTGGCGGTCAAAATCGGAGGCCGGGCCGCTGATCACCAGCCGGCCGAGGTACAGGACCGCAATGCGGTCGGAGACCTCGAAGACGTCGTTGAGGTTGTGCGAGATGACCAGCACGGCGACGTCGCGGCCGGCCAGGGTCTTGATCAGGTTCAAGACCATCTCCGTCTGGACGACGCCCAGGGCGGCGGTTGGCTCGTCCATGATGACCAGCTTGGCCTGCGACATCACGGCCTTTGCGACCGCCACCGACTGGCGCTGTCCGCCGGACAACGAGGCGACAGGCTGGCGGATGGAGCGCACGGTGGTGACCGAGAGCTCCTTCAGGGTGTTGCGGGCGGCGATCTCCATCGTCGGCTCGTCGAGCATTCGGTGGCGCAGCGGCTCATGGCCGAGGAACATGTTTTGGACGATGTCCAGGTTGTCGCACAGGGCGAGGTCCTGATAGATCGTCGTGATGCCCAGCGCCTCGGCATCCCGGGGCCCGTGGAGATGGACGCGGCGGCCCTCCCACAGGATCTCGCCACCATCGGGGCCCCACAGCCCGGAGACGG
Source organism: Solirubrobacteraceae bacterium (assembly GCA_036491155.1). Taxonomy (GTDB): domain Bacteria; phylum Actinomycetota; class Thermoleophilia; order Solirubrobacterales; family Solirubrobacteraceae; genus Palsa-465. The sequence goes on from DASXCN010000336.1 coordinate 11,841, forward strand.
TCTTGATCAGCGAGGACTTGCCGGCGCCGTTATCGCCGATGAGCGCGGTGACCTTGCCCGCGGGGATCTGCAGGTCGACGTCGGTCAGCGCCCGCACGGGGCCGAACGTCTTGGTGACCTTGCGCAGCTCCAGCAGCGTCCCGTTACTGCCCGCCGCGGCTGCGCCGTTCTTCTCGTCACTGGGACGAGGCTCTGAAATGCTCATTGTGTGGCCGTCCTAGGCGACGCGCCCGCCCGCTGGTGCGGACGGGCGCGCTGCGCCTTTCAGTCGCTATCGATCAGCTCCGATCAGCTTATCCCGGCCTTCTTGCAGGCGTCGGCATACGAGCCGGCGCACAGCTGGGCAGCGGGGACGAAGTTGTCCTTGATGACCGTGTCGGCCATGTTCTTGCTGGTGACCCACTCCGGCTTGAGCAGCACGGACGGGACGGCCTTCTTCTCGTTAATGTCCTCGGTCGTGCCATTGAGCAGCGAGGCCGGCGGGGTCTTGCCGGCGCGCAGGTACAGCGCGAGCGCGACGGCCGCCTGGGCCTCGGCGTAGATCGGCTTGTAGACCGTTCCGCACTGATAGCCGGAGAGGATGTTCTGCAGACCCGTCAGCGTCGCGTCCTGCCCGGTGATCGGGAAGGTGTTGGGCTTGATGCCGTGACTCTTCAGGTAGGTGATGATCGGCGCGCCGTTCTCGTCGTTCGGGATGAGCGCTGCGTTGGCGGTCTTGTGCGCCGTGAACGCCTGCTCGAACTCCGTCGCGGCCGTTGGCGGATCCCATGTGCCGGCGGGGTTGGCGACGTCTTTGTACTTGTCGGTGCTGAACAGCGGCTGCAGGACGCCGTGGTAGCCCGTGAAGAACAACGTGGCGTTGTTGTCGGTCGGGTCACCGCGCATGACGATGACCTGCGGGTTCTTGACGCCCTCTTGGGTGACGCAGGCCGTGAGGCCCTGACCCATGACCTTGCCGACCGTGACGTTGTTGAACGACACGTAGTACGGACGGCTGCCGCCCAGCGTCAACCGGTCGTAGTCGATGACCTTGGCGCCGTGCGCGGCGGCGTACTTCTCCACCTGCGAACCGGTGCCGGAGTCCTCCGGGTCAGAGAGGATGATCGACGCGCCGTTGGTGATGTCGGACTGCGCGTCGGTCAGGAACGTCTGGTCGGACTTCTGGGCGTTCTGGATGATGATGTCCGACGCGGGAACGCCCGCGGCCAGGAGCGCCTTCTTGATGTCCGGCTGGTCGAACTCGACGTAACGCGTCGAGCTGGTGGTGTCCGGCAGGATCGCCGCGATCTTGCCCTTCCCGGCACCAACGAGAGACTTCAGCTGCGCCATCGAGCTGAAGTCGTTGGTGAACGACGACGCCGAGATGTTCGGCGCCGCGGCGGCAGAGCTGCTGGCCGCAGTGGACGTGGCGGCCGCTGAGCTCGATGTCGAGCTCGACGACGATGAGCTGCCGCAGGCGGCTATGGCAACGGCCCCGGACACGGCCAGCGCAGCGACAATCGGCTTGCTTCTCAGCAAGTGCACAATGATCTCCTCCTCCTTGAAAAAACTCCGCCACGCACGCGCCCTTCGCGCTTTGGCCGCGCGGCGGTTGTCACGGTGATCGAATCTGGCGCGAACCTTAGGCTGACGCGCGTGAACGAGGCGTTAACGTCCGCCCGCCGCGCATAAACATACGGTAAACGGCGCCCATCGCAGCGCGGAGGCGATCACTCGGCGACGAAGCGGTAGCCGGCCCGTGGCGCGGTGATGATGAGCGGCTGGGAGTCGTCGGTTTCCAGCTTTGCGCGCAGCCGCCGGACGTACACGCGCACATACTCAGTCTCCGTCTGGTAGCCGTTGCCCCACACCCGGCGCAGCAGGTGGGCATGGCTGAGCAACTTGCCGCGGTTGGTGACCAGTTCGCGCAGCAGCGAGAACTCGGTCGGCGTCAGGTGGACCGCCTCCCCGCGCCGCGTGACCTGCTGGCTGGCGAGGTCGATGACGATGTCGCCCACCGTGATCACCGGCGGCCCGGGCTCAGCCGCGCCGCCGGCGCGCGTGCGCCGCAGCGTGGCCGTGATGCGCGCCAGCAGTTCCTCGACGCTGAACGGCTTGGTCATGTAGTCGTCCGCGCCCATGTTGAGCGCCGTCACCTTGTCGCGCTCGCCCCCGCGAGCGGAGACGACGATGACCGCCACCGACGAACGCTCGCGGATCTGACGGCACAGGTCGAAGCCGTCGGCTTCGGGGAGCATGAGATCCAGCAACACGATGTCGGGCTCCTCGGTCTCCAGCAGTTGCAGCGCGCGCATCCCGTCGGTCGAGACGACGGTGTCGAACCCGCGCACGGCGAGGTTGGAGCGGACGAGGTCGACGATGTTGGGGTCGTCCTCCACCAGCAGCGCCCGCGTCTTGGCGGCGCTGTCAGGCATCGCGACGCGTCGGGGTCGCCAGCAAGGTCAGCTCCTCAGGCTCGCCGAGGGAGTGTCCGTCCACGTGCGACGTCGCCGCCTCGACAGGTAGGCGGATCCGGAACGTGGTCCCGGCCGGCGCCGGCGCGAGCTCGAGCTCCCCCCCATGCGCCTCGACGATCCCGCGGGCGATCGACAGGCCAAGTCCAGCGCCTGCGGTGCGCGTGCGGTGGCGACGGGCAGAGTCGAACGGCGCGGCGGCCAGGGCGGCCGGGAAGCCGGAGCCGTCGTCGGTCACGCTGATCTCCACCTCGGTGCCATCGCCGTTCGTGAACCGCCCCGAGGGCACCTCGTCGACGGCGGACACCCATACGCGCGTGCCGGGCGCGTTGTGCTTGAACGCGTTGTTGAGCAGGTTGACGAACACCTGCTCCAGTCGATCGTGATCGGCCCACACCGCCGGCAGACCCGGATCGCACGCCACCGACACCTGCGCCGATTGGTCGGCGGGCAGGCAGGACACGGCGGCCTCCACGACGAGCGGGATGTCGCACCAGTCGTGCTGCAGGCGCATGACGCCGGACTCGATCGCCGAGAAGTCGAGCAGGTCGTCCACCAGCCGGCCGAGACGCGACGACTCGGCGGCGATCCGCCCGAGGAACCGCTGCTGGGAGTCACCGTCCCAGGTCACGTCGGGTGCCAGCAAGCTCGACGCGTAGCCGCGGATCGCGGTCAATGGGGTCCGCAGCTCGTGACTCAGCCGCGAGAGGAAGCCGCGCTGCAGCTCCCGCGAACGCCGTAGTGCGGCCGCCTCCTGGTGGGCGAGGCCGGCCTCCTCGCGCTCCAGGGCGAGGCGCAGTGAGTGGGCCGCATCCTCGATGAGAGCCGTCTCCTCCTCGCTGACCGCCAGGTCCGTCCACGCGGCCAGCAGGACCGTCGCGCCGCCGGGGGCGGTGAAGGGGACGGCCAGCATCGGGTGGCGCGGATCGCCACCGGTCGCCCGCGCCGTGCCGTCGTAGCGGACATTGGATAGAGCGCGGCGCGCAGCGTCGCGCAGGGCAGGCGATGCCGTGGTGGGATCGGTGTCAAGCCGACCGGCATAGGCTCGCCAGGTCGGCTCGGCCGACGGCGTCTGGGTGACCAGCACCACCTCGTCGGCCTGAAGGCCATGGCGCAGCGACTGCAGCGCGATGGTGAGCGCGTCGCCGACCGGCACAGGCCCGGCCAGCGTCTCCAGCATCTCCCGGATCGTCTCCAGCACCCGGTTGCGCGCGGTGACCTGGTCCAGCAGCCGGTCGCGCTCCACGGCGCCGGCGGCATAGCCGGCGTAGAGAGTGAGCAGGTCCAGCTCGTCGCGCCCCGGTAAGCCGGGTTCGGCGCGGAAGATGGTGATGACGGCGCTGACGCCGGACGGGCCCATGACGGGGACCGACCAGACCCCGGCCACGGCGCCCGTGGCGACGAGGTCGCCAAGCTGCGGCCAGCGGTTGGTGGCGCGCAGATCCTCCTCCACGACGCGTTCCTCGCTAGCCGCGGTGCGTCCGACAGGCCCTCCGGCGGCGCCGAACGGGAGGCGCAGCCAGGGTGCGATCTCCTCGGGCGCGAATCCCAGCGAGGCGGTGCACACCAGCGCCGAGCCGGTGGCAACATGGATGGAGACGCGCTCAGTCGCCAGGGCTGCGCCGAGCGCCGACAGGATGAGCGAGAGGCTGGAGGACGGATCGGCCGAGACGAGGCGGTCAGCGAGGCCGTGCAGCCGCGTGAGCTGGCGACGAGCGGAGGAGTCCACCTGCTGCCCGGACATGATGGCCGTGAGGTCGTCCGGGTGGGTGCCACGCGGGTCGAGCTCGGCCGCAACCCGCCCGTGGCGCAGCACCACGATGCGGTCAGCGAGCCGGAACATCTGCTCGATGTCGCGGCTGGCGAGCAGAATCGTCGTCCCCACGTCGTGCAGGCTCATGATGAGGTCCTCCACCTGCCCGGCCTCGATGACGCCCAGCGAGGCGGTCGGTTCGTCGAGGACCAGGAGCCGCGGCGCGCTGGAGACGGCCCGGGCCAGCGCCACGAGCTGGCGCTCGCCGCCCGACAGCGAGCCGACAAGCCGTGTCGTGTCCCGCATCGGGATGCTGACCCCTTCCAGCAGCGCCGCCGCCGCGGCGTGGAACCGTGAGTCGGACACCATCAGCCGCTTCGTCTCCCGCCCCAGCAGGATGTTGCCGGCGACGTCGAGGTTGTCGCACAACGCCAGGTCCTGCCAGACCACGGAGATCCCGAGGCGGCTGGCCCCGCCCGGATCGGACGGCACCGGCCGCTCCCCCAGGAGGATCTCTCCGCTGGCGGGCGCGAGATCGCCGGCGATGCACCGCACCAGCGTCGACTTCCCGGCGCCAGGCTCGCCCGCCAGCGCGATGAGTTCGCCCGGGGCGATCCGCAGCTCGACATCGGTCAGCGCCTGCAACGGGCCGAAGTTGACGCTCAGCCCGCTGAGGGCGAGAAACGGCGGGGCCTGCGGTTCGGCGTGAAGCGGCGCGACGTTCATAAGCGGCGGGTCGATTCTAAGTGCCCGCGGTTTTGCCCCGTCAGAGACAATGTCGCCGATGCCCACGCCCGAGCCCCAGATGATCCTGGAGCAGCCCACCTCTTCGGCGATCTTCCTGGTCCTCGTGGCCGAGCCGGGCCACGACGAGGCCGTCCGCGACTTCCTGGCCGACGTCAACGGGCTGAAGCGCTCAGTCGGCTTCCGTGTACCCGAAGCCGGGCTGACCTGTGTCACGGGTATCGGTGCGTCGCTGTGGGACAGGCTCTTCGCGGCACCGCGGCCGGCGCAGCTGCACGTGCTGCCCGAGATCGCCGGCGAGCGTCATGTCGCGGTGAGCACGCCTGGCGACCTGCTCTTCCACATCCGCGCCGCACGCCTCGACCTCTGCTTCGAACTGGCTCAGCGGCTGACCGACGCGCTTGATGGCGACGCCCACGTCATCGATGAGGTCCACGGCTTCCGCTCCTTTGACGAACGCGACCTCTTGGGCTTCGTCGACGGGACCGAGAACCCCGAGGGCGGCGCGGCGCACACCGCCGCGCTCATCGGTGACGAGAATCCCGCCTTCGCGGGAGGCAGCTACGTGGTGGTGCAGAAGTACCTCCACGACCTCAAGCGCTGGGACGCCCTGAGCGTCGAGGATCAGGAGCGCGCGGTCGGCCGCAGCAAGCTGTCCGATATCGAGATGCCCGACGACGTCAAGCCGCCCAACTCGCACATCGCGCTGAACGTGATCGAGGACGAGAACGGCGAGCAGCTGCAGATCCTGCGCTACAACATGCCCTTCGGCCGCGTCGGCGCCGGCGAGTTCGGGACCTACTTCATCGGCTACGCCCGCGACCCCGCGGTGATCGAGCAGATGCTCACCAACATGTTCGTGGGCAACCCGCCCGGGACCACCGATCGGCTGCTCGACTTCTCCACGGCGATCACCGGCAACCTGTTCTTCGTGCCCACGTCGGACTTTCTGGACGATCCACCGGCGGGGGGCGCGACGGATGCAGCGCCGTCGGCAGCTGCGGCGGGCCCGGGGAGCGCCGACGGCTCGCTGCAGCTCGGCAGCCTCAGGCCGCCGCGCTGAGCAGCGGCAGCGAGCAGATCTCCTCGCGCAGCGGATCCTCCGGGGGCGTCCACCACGGCTCGGCCGGGCGTACGTGAAGCCCGGTGACCCGTGTCAGCGACGCCGCGTCGGCCCGTAGGTCGGCCACCGCCGGCCGGTCGTCGTCGGCGCGCGTGACCAGCGACCAACACCACACCGGCGTCGGATCGCGCACGACAGCCCTCCGCAGTCCCGCAGGCAGGCGCGCCTGGTGGCGCTTGGGTGACTCCAGGACCGGCTTGCCCAGCCGCAGGCAGCGATCGTGAAAGCCCGGCCCGGCGATGCCGCCGTCGTCGACGTGCACCACCGTGGCGCCGGTGTCGTGCCCAAAGGCCTCGGCGAACCGGTTCCACGCGTCCCACGACGTGAGGTCGGCGTCGACGAGCACTCGCAGGTCGGCAGCCCGCACCGCTCCCGCCCTCCCGCGCGCCACCGTGACCGCGCGCAAGGGCTCAGGCCACAGCAGCCGCACGTCGAGGCGCTCGTCGGGACGGGGCGCCCACGCGATCGCCGCGTCCAGCGTGCCCTCCAGCACCCGCTCGATCTGGATGTGGCTGGGCATCACCCACTCGTCGATGCGCAGGTCGGTACGCACGGTGGCCGCCAGCTGGTCGGGGAGCCAGCTCACGTAGCCCAGGCGCACCGGCCCCGAGGCGCTGGCCAGCCGCCGCCGGGCCGCTCCCGCGAGGGCGAGGATCTCCCGAGCGTCGGGGAGCAGGGTGCGCCCGGCCGAGGTGAGGCGCACGTGGCGCCGGTCGCGGACGAAGAGGTCCACCCCGACGTTGCGCTCCAGGGCCTTGATCTGCTGCGACAGCGACGGACCGGCGATGTGCAACCGTTCGGCGGCGCGGCCGAAGTGAAGCTCCTCGGCGACCGCGACGAAGTAGCGCAGCTGGCGCAGTTCCACGGCGCAAGGATAGGGCCTGTGAGAGGAAATTCCTATCAGTCGGACCCACCTGGTCGTGGACAGGCGAGGCTCCGACCTAGCAGGATCTAACGGCGATGGCCTTTGCCCTCAACAGCCTGCGTGTCCCGATCGTGCAGGCCCCGATGGCCGGTGGCCCATCCACCCCAGCGCTCGCCGCCGCCGTGGGCGCGGCCGGCGGGCTGGGCTTCCTCGCCGCCGGCTACAAGACGCCGGAGGCGGTGGCCGGCGACATCGCGCAACTGCGCGCCGCGGGTGACGCGCCCTTCGGCGTCAACATCTTCTGTGCGTCCGGAGCGCAGGCGCCCGCCGATGTGGTGGCCGCCTACGCCCGGTCGCTGGCCGCCGACGCACAGCGACACGGAGTGGCACTGGGCGAGCCCCGCTTTGACGACGACGCCTACGACGCCAAGCTGGCGCTGGTGATGCAGGAGCGTGTGCCGGTGGTCTCGTTCACCTTTGGTTGCCCGGCGCCCGAGACTTTCTTCGCGCTGCACGAGCGCGACATCGCCGTGTGGGTCACCGTGACCAGCCCGGAGGAAGCGTCTCTCGCCCGGCAGGCGGGCGCCGACGCGCTCGTGGCCCAGGGGACCGAGGCCGGCGGTCACCGCGGGTATTTCAGCGACGACGCGCCGCATGAGGACTACGGGCTGCTGGTGCTCCTGCGTCTACTGGACGCACCTGGCGCACCGCCCCTGGTCGCAACCGGCGGCCTCATGGACGGGCCGGGCATCGCCGCCGCGCTCGTCGCCGGCGCCAGCGCCGTGCAGTTGGGCAGCGCGTTCATGCTCACGCCCGAGGCCGGCACCTCTGAGCCCCACCGCGCCCGGCTGGCGGCCCCGGGGGCCACCCGTCTCACCCGCGCCTTCAGCGGGCGCACGGCCCGCGGGATCGTCAACCGGTTCATGGACGAGCACGACGCCGACGCGCCCCGTGCCTACCCCCAGGTCCATCACCTGACCAGCCCGGTGCGTGCGGCGGCGCGGGCCGCGGGGGACGTCGACGCCGTCAACCTGTGGGCAGGTCAGGGCCATGCCCTCGCCACGGCGCGTCCCGCCGGCGAGATCGTGCGTACGCTCGCCCCGGACACCGCGGCGGCGCTGGACGGCGCGCCGGCACTGGCACGCGAGGCCCGCTGATCGCCCCGGTTACGGCGCGGTGGCCTCGGCAGCCCGGACCGCACCGAGGACCTCGTCGTGCATGAGGCCGTTGGTGACCACAGCGTGGCCCGAATCGATCGCGACGGCGCCGGTCAGGTCGCTGAAGCGGCCGCCGGCCTCCTCCACGATCAGCTTGGGCGCCGCGTAGTCCCAGGCGTATCCGCCACCGCTGAGCGCCACATCTGCCTCCCCCGCCGCCACCGCGAGGAAGCCGTCGCCGTTGCCGGGGCGGACCCCGCGGGCGAGCGCGGTCACCGCGGTGAGCGGCCGCCCGGGGACGCCGTTCTCGAGCGTCCCCCGCCAATCGTCGTTGACCGTCGCGTCGGCCAGTCGCGCGACGCCAGAGACGGCGAGCCGC